>QJWJ01000350.1 GCA_003235365.1 Deltaproteobacteria bacterium | reverse complement strand
CGACGTCGTAGGCCTGTCAGTCTTCGTTGAGGAGCTGGAAGTAGCCGTCGTACAGGTAGACTCGGTTCCGACGCGCGCCAGTTATCTCGCGTGCCAACCCTAACTCCTCGAACTCTGCTAGGACGCGGGCAGCGGTCGGCTTGCTCAGTCCGCACGCCTGTGTGACTTCCGAGATCGTCGTCACGAGCTTGGTTCTCAGGTGCTCAAAGACGTTCAAGTTGTTCAGCACCGCCGCACGAGAATAGATTGAGTCGCCTCGACCTCGCTGCACCCTCTCGCGATCCGCGTTGAACAGCGCCTGAAGAGAAGCGAGTTTCTGGCTGGCGTCTTCGGCCACTTCGGCGACCCCCTCGAGGAAGAACTCGAGCCATGATTCCCAGTCCCCGTGAGTTCGCACTCGCTGCAGGTAATCGTAGTACGCTGTTCTGTTGCGTTTGAAGTAGAGGCTCATGTAGAGCCATGGCTTGCTCAGGACGCCTTCATCAACGAGGGCTAGGGTGATCAGCATTCGGCCAACTCGGCCATTGCCATCCAAGAAGGGGTGAATCGTTTCAAACTGGGCGTGAGCCAGGCCGCTTCGCACCAGCGCAGGGAGCTCCCGGCTATGGAGAAACTTTTCCAGCGCGCCCAGGGCGGGCAGTACTTCGCGAGGGGGCGGAGGAACGAAGAACGCGTTGCCGGGACGGGTGCCGCCGATCCAATTCTGTGATGATCGAAATTCACCTGGAGACTTCTCTCCTCCGCGAGTGTCGGCAACCAGCTTCTCATGGACTTCCCGGAGGAGCCGCAGGCTGAGCGGTAGAGTAGGCAGTCGCTCCAGCCCGTGCTGGAGCGCGCTGATGTAGTTGGATACCTCGCGCACATCATCCAGAGGCGCGCCCGGTGCCGAGTCACTCTCGTGTAGGAGCAGGTCGGTCAGCGATGACTGCGTTCCTTCAATTTGACTCGAGAGAACGGCCTCTTTCTTGATGTAGCTGTAGAGCAACGACTCGGGACCAGGCAGCAACCGCCCGATCCCATCGAGACGCCCAAGTGCAATTCCAGCTCGCTCGAGGAGGGTAGTCATTCCGGAGAGCTCAAGCGGTGGTTCTGGTGGCAGAGGGGCGGGAACGAACGCTTGGAATGAAGAGCTTCCGTTGCCTTGGGTAACCCAGCGTCCGCTGCGACCGGCGCGCTCCCTCTTGGTAAGACCGGCTTTACTACCCACGTCACTAGTAAAACCAGTGGCCACTATTTTTACTAGTGGAAAGGCATCGGAAATCCGACCACTAATGATTTCAGGCGTTTGAGCACGATCCGCGTCAGGGCTATTCTGCTGCCATCCTCACCACCGCGGTTCGAAATTCTTCTACCCGGGGGCGCAGAAGCCAACCATTGGGGTTGGCTTTTCGCTTCCCGAGCGCTTCAGGGGAACCAGTCGCGGCTCGCCGCTCCTTCGTTCGCGCGAATCCTCGGGGCGCGCCAGATCGTAAGAGCCAGGAATCGTGGGGGTTCCTGACTCGCCCGAGGGGATGGTTCAGAACTCGCTCATAGCCGAGCGCCCTGGAGCCCGAGCGCCAACGCTAGGCCCCGGTCCACCTCCGCCATTACCCGAGTGGACAGTGAGCCCTGTTGTTTCTCGAGTAGTGATTTGTCCACCGTCATCACCTGGCAGGCCAGGACAACAGAGGCCCGGGCCAGACTACTCTGCTTTGCGGACACCTTGACGTTACCCACCGCCAACGCACGCTGAAGGTTCGACGTCATTGGTGCAACCATGACCGTGCCCAGCCGACTGTCAGTCAGGAGGTCGTCTTGCACGATCAACACCGGCCGGCGCAGCCCAGGTTGGGAGCCCACGGGGTCCCCGAGATCAACCCACCAAACCTGCCCGCGCTTCACTCCCACTCCACATCGAGAAGAGCGCGGCGAGCTCCTTCGCGACGCAACTCGTCGACATCTGAGTCACCAGCATCGCCAAACGCGGCGTCATAAGAACTGGTGATGTTCTGCTCCGCCCGGGTGGCGAGAAACGCCTGGACAGCCCGCGTGAACAATTCGCTGCGCGACAGTCCAAGGCGCTTCGCCGCCCGTTCCGCTTGGTCGAATACGTCGTCAGGAACGGAAATCGCGGTCTTCATTCGATGAGTATAACCGGGGTCATACCCGGGAGCCTGGGCCATTTCACGCTGCCATCGCCACCACCGCGGTTCGAAATTCGTCTACCCGTCACTCAGTCCGACGCAACTTGCGGCCGCGGCGCGATGGTTGCGCCGCGATCAGTGGCGGGTGCAACCCTGGAGGGCAGTACACCTCGAGGGCGAGCTCAGCTCAGTGCGGAGGAAGCTCCCCTGACGTTTCCGCACCGCGACCCGACGCCAAGCACGCCCTCCACGACTTCGGCGAGCCGCGTCGAGCCACGCAGCACGGCTCCAAAACGAAGTGCCAGGGCCTCACGCCGCTCATTCGTCTACAACGTCGCGGGGATCCCGCTGGCTGCCGGTGCCCTGGTTCCGCTGACAGGGTGGCAGCTCTCACCGTCATCGCCAGCGCGGCGATGTCGCTGTCGAGCGTCTCGGCA
>QJWJ01000031.1 GCA_003235365.1 Deltaproteobacteria bacterium | reverse complement strand
CGTCGACCCGTCGCACGGCGTCGGCAAGCGCGAGCGCGTGCGCCCGATGGCGCGGGCCGCGATCGCGTGCGGCGCGCAGGGGTTGTTGATCGAGACGCACTTCGACCCGGCGACGAGCTACACCGACGCCGATCAGACGATCTCGACGGCGACGCTCGCCGGGATCGGGCGCGATCTCGAGGTGTTGGCCGGGCTCGAGGAGAGTGCCTAGTGGCGTACGTCACAGAACCGCCACCGGCGCAAGGCTGACGCCGGCGGGCGGTCCCTGGCGGAACCAATTGGAACGGTCGAGTAGAGGAGGGTGCGCCCCGAAGGCCGCAACACCTCCCCCCTCATCGCACCGGACGTGCGGATTTCCCGCATCCGGCGCACCCGCGTGCTTCACCGCAGGCATGCACGAGAAGTTGGTGGCTGAGTCGCCCCGAGCGGCATCCAACCCTGTTCGAGCAGGTGCCGGTAGAGAGACTTACCGGTGGGTATTCGGTAGCGCCTTTGGCTGCGACGTTTGAGGTGGCGGAGGAGGCGGTCCTGGACGTACCATGAGATCTTCCGGTAGGCGTGTCGGGGGAGGCCGAGACTAAAGTAGTTCGCCCAGCCCTGCGTCTGCCGGTTGATCTTGGAGATCAGCTGGGGAAACGGCTCGAAGCCGTGGCGGACCGATGTCAGTTCCTTGATCTTGGTCCGCTCCCGCTTCAGCGCCTTCGCCGAAGGTTCCACGCGGAGGTATCGGTGACCCCGACCCTGTAGGTCGGGGGCGTACCACAGCGTGTAGCCAAGGAAGTCGAGCCGCGACCCCGGTTGAGTCGTGTCCACCACTGTCGTCTTCTCACGGTTGATCGTGAGCCCCAGCCACGTTTCCAGCGTGTGGTCCAGCCAGTTGCGGAGTCGATCGCCAACATATCGGGCCATGACGACGAAGTCGTCGGCATAGCGGACGAGCCTGGCGTTTGCCCAATGAGCAGGTCCGTTCCCGGCGTGGAACTGGCGATCGAACCAATGCAGGTAGATGTTCGCGAGCAGAGGTGAGATCACTCCGCCCTGCGGGGTACCGCTGCCGGACCGTTTTGGCCGGCCGCCGTCCCTCGAATCTACCACTGGTGCTCTCAGCCACATCCGGATCAGCCCGAGGACCGAACGGTCCACGACCCGCATGCGGATGCACTTGAGAAGTTTGTCGTGGGGTATCGAATCGAAGTACCCCTTCAGGTCCGCGTCGTAGACCGCGCGAAACCCGCCTCGGAGATGCGATGCGATCTCTTCGAGGGCTTGATGAGCGTTGCGTCCCGGACGGAAGCCGTACGAGCAGTCTTCGAAGTCAGCTTCGAAGATCGGTTCCAAGATGAGCTTCGTCGCCATCTGGATCACGCGATCTTTGACTGTGGGGATGCCCAGCGGTCGTTCCCGCCCATCGGGTTTCGGGATGTACACGCGGCGCACTGGTTGCGGGCGGTAGGTCTTGGCCCGCAGCTCACTGGCGATCTCGCTGATGAACGCGTCTGTTCGTTCCGACGAGCTGGCGATCTCCGCGATCGTCACCCCGTCGACACCCGGCGCGCCCTTGTTGGCTCGCACCAGGCTCCATGCTGCCACCAAGACGTCGTGCCGATAGATCCGGTCGTACAACGCGTAAAACCGGAACTTCGGCTCTCGCTTGGCCTTTTGGTAGAGACTCTGCCTCAAGGAAGCGACTTTCTCCGGGAGCTTGCGCGTGCTCTTCGAGCTCCACTCACCTCCCAGGTCTTCCGTAGTGGGATCGAACGGATCCAAGCGGGTACCCTCCTCTCTTGCGTCGTCGTACACGCGGTAGGGCCCCGTCGCTCCACGGGAGTTACCCCGCTTCATCGCTACCATGCGCCCCGCCGACTCCCGACACCGCCGCCTAGCGGTTATGAATTCCCGCTGAGCGTTGGGCTCCCAGCCCACGGCTCGGGTCTCCTACGTTCCGTACTAACCTTTCGATACGCGCCGTCCCCAACCACCCCGGAGGGCCCGACGGGTGCACTTGCTCGTTGCTTCCCCGCCGATTTCAGGCTTCAACACCTTTGGCAGTCTGGCCGCCCTCGAAAAGCGTCTCGAGGCCGAATCGGGTTCACTTGCGTTACGGCTCGCATCTTCGCCTTCCGAGGCTTCGACGGCTTGGCTGCGCCTCCGCGCTCGGGTTACCCCGGCCGCCGCTCGGTTGGCTACATGTCGAACGAGCAATTACATGGCCACCTCCTTTCAGGTAGCAAGGTCAGCGCAGCTTTCGCAGCGCACCAAAGACGCAAAGCTGCCGAGTGGGCGGTGCAAGCGAGGTCGACCGATCCAGACGCAGGGCGGTGCTTGAAGGAACCAGAGGGGCGGGGACGGTTGTCGCGTCTTGGACCGTTCTCGACTCGTCGGTCCGAGGCAGAGCCTCGTTAAGCGTCGGTCAGCGCCGGAAGATCGTGAACGACTGCGCGCCGCTCAGGACCCGCCAGGCCGCGTAGCGAAACTCGCCAGCGTCATTGGTCAGCCACAGCGGCAGCAGGTTGACGTTGTTCTGGTTGCCGAGGACACCGCTGACGCCCCCCGGCAAGCTC
>QJWJ01000004.1 GCA_003235365.1 Deltaproteobacteria bacterium | reverse complement strand
GGCCCGGGCGCAAGATGTTCACCCGCGGGTGACGGTTCGCCAGACGGATCAGCTCCCACACGTCGAGCCCCAAGTGGTCGCAGAATAGCGACAGCTCGTTGGCGAACGCGATGTTGACGTCTCGAAACGCGTTTTCGACGAGTTTTGCCGTCTCCGCGACGCGCGCGCTCGTGAGGTGGAGCTCTCCCGAGACGAAAGTGGCGTAGAACTGTGCGCAGGCCTCGGTCGAAGCGGCGTCGACGCCGCCGATGATGCGCTCGTTTTCGACGACCTCGCGCAGGATCTTTCCTGGTAGGACCCGCTCCGGTGCGTGGGCGAAGTGAATGTCCCCGGGCTTGAACGAGGTGTTTTCGGCGACGATCTGTGCGACGCGCTCCGTCGTGCCCGGCGGGCTCGTGGATTCGAGGATCACCAGGTTGCCCGCCTGCAAGTAGGGGCAGATCGCTCGAGTTGCCGACTCGACGTAGCTGATGTCCGGTCTTTCGCCTTCACGCAATGGAGTGGGTACGCACAGCATGAACACGTCGGCCTGCGCGGGCTCGCCGAACGCCTCGAGCTTGCCGGTCTCGACGGCAGCACGAACCAGGATGTCGAGTTCGGGTTCGACGATGTGCGCCTTGCCCGAATTGATGATTTCCGCGGCGTGTGGGTCGATCTCCACGCCGTGGATCGTGTAGCCGCGCGATGCCAGTACTGCGGCGGTGGGTAGGCCGATGTAGCCGAGACCAACCACGCAGATGGTTCTGTCCGGAATCTGTTTGGCGTTCGACGTCGTGAGCATACTGGTCTCGTTCGGCACCTCGCCCAGCTGGCTTCCCGCGCCGGACGCATGACGCCGCTTTGCTAGCACACGTGGGCGCGCTGGGGCACCGCAATCCTGACCCGGGCGGCTGCCTGCGGGGAGGCGGATTTGGGGGTTCGGCCGGGGCAGAGACCAAGCGAAATGGCGCCGAATCAGCGCCGGTTCCCGCCGAGCCTGCGAGACGGTGATAGCTTTCTCGTCATGGCGGTAAAACGACGTCTGCGGCTCAGTTGGGCTGGCTGGTTGCTGGTCGCGGGTTTCGGCGGTGCATTCGCTTGCCACGCTGAGAGTGCTGCGGGTCGAGATGCGCCAGATGCCGCCAAGTCCGCCCCAACCAAACCGAACACGCAGCGCGACGCTGGCCACAGCGGCGGTTCGGACAATCCGACGGCCGCCGAGGCCGGGGCGTCTGCGTCGGGGGGATCCGACGCCGCTTCGGCGGCAATCGAACCGCACCCGGAGATCGACGCCGGCCTGCTCGCGGACGGGTCGGCGTCCGACGCCTCCAAGTGGTCCGATGCGCCCCCAACCACCGATGGGTCCGACCCGTCGGCACCTGCATTCGCACGCGTGTTCGTCGAAGCTGTGCTCCAAACCGAACCCGTCCCCGGAGACTCGGAGGACCCGGCGATATGGGTCGACCCCAGCGATGCCTCCAAGAGTCTCCTCATCGCCACGAACAAGGTTGCAGCGCCAGACGGCAGCATCGTGGTCTACGACCTGAACGGGACCATCCTGCAAGTCGTCGAAGGTATCGATCGTCCCAACAACGTCGACGTCGAGGACGGGTTCATGTTGAACGGTCAACCCACGTCGATTGCCGTCGCAACCGAACGGCTCGCGAGGCGCCTGCGCGTGTTCGCCATCGACTCTGCTTCACGGCAGCTCAGCGACGTTTCAGCGGCGGGCGGTGTGGACGTGTTGGTTGGCGAAGTCGACGAGGCCGGGGCGCCCATGGGCATCGGCTTGTACCGCAGACCCACTGATGGTGCCGTGTTCGCCATCATCAGTCCCAAGACGGGCCCGACCAGTGACTACCTGTGGCAATACCGCTTGGAGGACGACGGCAGTGGCCAAGTCGCGGCGACGATGGTCCGCCGTTTCGGCAACTTCAGCGGTGCGGGTGAGATCGAGTCCATCGTCGTCGACGACGAATTGGGCTACGTCTACTGCTCGGATGAAGGAGATGGCCTTCACAAGTGGTACGCCGACCCGGATCATCCCGACGCGGATCGCGAGCTCGCCCACTTCGGCATGTCCGACTACGTCGCGGATCGCGAAGGTCTCGCTCTGTACACTCTCGACGATGAACGTGGGTACCTCATTTCGACGGATCAAGTCCCTGGGGCGAGCCGGTTCTTCGTGTACCGAAGGGAAGGGTCGGCATCGAGCCCCCACGACCACGACGAAGTCGTCGCCGTTCTCGAAACGACGGCTGATGCGACCGACGGTCTGGAAGTGAGCTCCGCCGACTTCGGCGATGCGTTCCCACACGGTTTGATGGTAGCGATGAACGGCGGACCGAAGAATTTCATGCTCTTCGACTGGGGTGACGTCGTGGCCGCTGCCCAGTCGCGGTTGAGTAGCCGCTGATTGGAGTCGAGAAGGCGACGGCAACGGGGGCGGGTTTCTTGCGGCCCTCATCCAACTCATCCAGCCGGGGCCCGACCAAGCAGCCCAACAATCGTGCTCGGCGTAGGTGTGTGGTGCCCTGGGTACGACCCGTTGCGCAGGGGTCTGTTGCTCCCTGGGGAGGTCGGTGCAAAGCTGCACTGCGCGGAGGGAAGCAGAAGCATGAGTGACGAGAACGAGCCCCAGACGCAAACCGACGGCGTGTACGAGATGCTTTGGGACTGCAAACACTGCGGTGCCGCGAAGCTACTCGGGCTCACCCATCGTCACTGTCCCAATTGCGGCTCACCCCAGAACGCCGAGGCGCGCTATTTTCCGACCGACGAAGAGAAGATCAAAGTCGAGAATCACGTCTTCCACGGTAAAGACATCGAGTGTCGCTACTGTCGCGCTTACAATGGCCGGGCGAGCAAACACTGTCGCGAATGCGGTTCACCGCTCAGTGAAGGGAGCGACGGCAAGACCCGAGGGGATGTCACCCATGCCGAGGGACAGTTCACCCCCGCCGCTGCGCGAAATCCGCAAGGCGTGGCAGTCCCGACTCAGCCCAAGAGGCCCCGCAGTCGGAACTGGCTCTGGGGGGTGGTTGGCGGCGCGTTGCTGGCGTTCGTGCTGGTCACGATCTTCTGGAAAAAGGAACAAACCCTCGAGGTCAGCGAGCAGACCTGGCAGCGCGAGATCGACGTCGAGGTGTTCGGTCCCGTCAAGGAATCGACTTGGTGTGATTCGTTGCCCCAAGGCGTGAAGGAGTTACGACGCTACACCGCCGTGCGAAGTCACGAGAAGGTGGCGGACGGGGAGGATTGCACCGTCAGGAAGATCGACCAAGGCGATGGCACGATGCGCGAAGAAAAGACCTGCAAGCCGCGTTTCAAGGAGAAGCCCGTCGAAGATCAGAAGTGTGACTACCAAATCGACAAGTGGAGCGTCCGCGACACGCAGCGCAGCTTGGGGACGGGCACGTCGCCCGAGCCGGCGTGGCCGGAACTGAAACTGGGGTCGGCCTGCAATCGCGTTGGCTGCCTGCGAGAGGGCAAACGCCGAGAGTCGTATGCCGTGCAGTTTCGAGGGGCGAACGGCGACGGCACCAAGGAGTGTCAGGTCGACGAACGGAAATGGCGTGGGTTCGCCGTCGGTCAGAAGTACGCTGCACGCGTAGGTGTCATCAGCAGCGCGCTCGATTGTGGCTCACTGCAGCGACGTTGAGCCTCGCGCTGCTCTTCAACCGGCCGCAGTTCTCTTGATTGCGCGTCGGTAGGCGAGTCCGGCGGCGGATGCGAGCGCGGCCAGGTTGGCCTGGGCAACGGGCTTGACTCGGCGCAGCGGTCCGGGGTGGGCGTAGATCAAGTTCACCAGTCTCGAACTGACGTAGACTGGCGTCACCAACACTTCGCTGGGGATCTCGCTGTTGAGCGACTTCCACAGGCGCTTCTGCAGGCGCGAACCCGCCTCTGGCGGTGGACCGTGAAAGGGCCGTCCTCTGGTTGCGGCAATCTGAAACATGGAAGGCACCGTCAGCGGCACGACCAGAGATTCGATGGCGCTTTGGGATGCGCTACGCGCGTAGCCTTTCCAACCGTAGGCGACGTCGTCGCGCACCAGCATGATCAACGCACACTCGAAACGGCCGGAGAGGTACGCTAGCAGTCGCTCTGCCGCCTGGTCGTGGTCGTCGGTAGCCGCCAGATCTTCCAAGGTCCGCAGGAACGCACTCGTGCGCAACCCACCCGCCCGAGTGACGCCTGTCGTGTCTTCGAAGTTCCATTCGAGCTCGCCCGGGGGGGCGGGGGCACTGACAGGCGCCGGTCGTCGCTCGATGTCGAGGGCGTACTTCGTCGTGTGGGTGTGCGAGGAGGGCGGGATGGTCGACGTACTGCGTGCGATGGCGTCGATCAATCCCTCTCGCGCGGAACCGATGGGAACGGAGTCGTTGGGCCCAGATCGTGCGGCTGTGGTGGGCGCAACGAGACCTGACAGCGCTGGGCGCAACGGAAACGACCGCGTCGCGATGATGGGGTGATTCCACGAAGCCTGGGTTGGAGGACATTCGCTGGGGCTGCATGCTCCGCTGCCGGGAAGCGGCGGTGGGGTTAGCACCGTTCGGGTCACCGACGTTTCCTCGCTGGACGTCGGATCGGTGAGCGGGCCAGTCGAGGGGTGATCGCGCTCGGGCCGCCCGGGCACGACGCTGGCGTCGCCGAGGTCAGTCACGACACGAATGAACATTCGCTCCGAGCGCCGAATGCCGTAGTGCCTTTCGAGCAAGTCCTCCAAACGGAGCTCCGAGACGACGACGGCCTCGATTCGGCAGTTCAGCACAGCTCGCAAATCGTCGAGCGTTCGCAGATCACCGGGGTCCGCCGTTGCCACGCGCAACGTACGACGACTGTCGTCGGTCCATCTCAACGGAACGCACCGGTAGGTTCTTACAGCTTTGAGCGTGAGCAGACCGATGCATTCGAGGCTGATCGCGCGGAGCTCTTCGTCGCTAGCGAAGGGGACGCCGTGTTGCTGCCCGAGCGCCCACGCCAACGTTTCTTCGCTGATCAGACCCAACTCGATGAGGTTGGTGCCCAGCCGTCCTTGAAACTGTAGCTGCGCGTCGAGACCCGCCCGCAGCTGCTGCCTCGTCAGCAGTCCAGCGTCGATCAGCAGCTGGCCGAGGCATTGGTGGGGGGGCACGCTCAGTAGTATCCACGTCCGGTCGGTTCAGCGCAGGTCCTCGTTCGGCAATCGAGTCGGGGAGTTGCACCGGGTGCGCATTGGTGTCCAGAGATCCGACGGAGCCGTTCCGAATCGAGTCGGGGTGACCGAGGTGGATCACGTCAATTCGTCATCCCGTCGACTCCGTGTCGGGGGGCAGAGTACCCGCCCCCCTGACCCAGCTGGGTTGCCCGTCGTCCTCGCCGCAGGTCAGCGCTTGCGACGATGTAGGCTCAGAGCAATGGCCGCCATCATCACGACCAGTCCGGTCGTACCGCCCTGTCGTTGCGCTGGGAAATTGCATCCTCCAGATGAACGCCGTTCGGGCGACTCGTCGGGATCTGCTGTCGGGGTCGAGCCAGAAACCATAGCCATGTCTTCTTCGGTCGAGACGCCACCCACGCCGAGCTCTTCCAGGGCGCTGGCGATCACCTCGCCGTTGTCCTCGACTTCTTCCCCGTTGCCGCTCGTGCCCATCTGGACGATTCGGAAGTTTGCCGGTACGGACGTCTCGGCGGGCGATACGGGCCAGGTCGACCCGGTTCCACGCACCGTGACGCCTTGGGGCAAAACCACACGCCAGTCGGAACCGTCGCACGAAGTGACTTGCTGAGCCGTGTGAACGTTGCTGTAGTCCGGGAGGGATTCGTTGAACTCGAAGACCGGATCGACTGTCATCTCGTCGGCGGACAGTGTGGTGTACAGACGCGTTACCTTGTCGTGCTTCTCGAACAGCTCGGCGGTTTCCCGCATCGGGCCGACGACCTTGTCGTCCATCGCCTGGAGGAATGCCAGGACGTTCGTGTCGTTGATCGGGTCTGTCTGTGGGTCGTACTCAGTGCTCGGGTAGGCCTGGTTTCGAACCGGTACGTTCACCTGGAAGTAGCAAGACACGCACCCCATGAACTGCTCTGGGGTTGCCCCTTCTCGCAACGGTAATACCTCTGGGTCGCTCAGCACGTCGAGCATGCCGTCATAGCCCGCAAATGAATTGACCGCCGTTTGGAAAAACTGATCCAGCGTCGCGTAGGTTCCGGTCTTCAAGTTCTGGAAGTTCTGCTCTTCGACACTGGAGAAGATGGTTTGGGCGAACAATCCGGTTGCGCTCGCTTGCTCCGTCACGAAGCCCTGCCCACCAGCGTCGTCGGCGGCGGCACTGACGACGTCGTCGTAGTTGCGAGTTGGGTTGAACCAATCAATCAGCGCCTCGTTCAACTCCAGATGCAAGTAGTTGGTGGGCACTGCGCGGGCAGGACCGAGGATCCAAACCATGACGCCCATGTCGTCTTTGGCGGCCACGGCGGTCGGGATGATCGGGATGGAAGGGACGGTGCCCTCGTAGTTGATCATCACCGGACGAATCGAGCCCGTGTCGTTGCCTTTGCTCAGGCGAAAGGCCAACAAGTTGTGCCCCTGTTCGAGATAGGGACGCAGCAGATCGGGCCCCACCGATGCGACGTCGAAGCCGTTGTCGTCGAGCCAGTTCACCGCGGCATCTGCCGGATCGTCGAGATCGGGATCGACCTCGATCAGCTTGTAGTCGTACGGTCCGGCGGTGCCTTCGCTGATCACGACCACGCCGCCGCCCGGAGTGACTGGTCCGGCGGCGGCATTGGCTACCGCAATCGTAGCGCTGTCTCCACTGACGTTGGGGCAGAACACCGGTTGTAGGTTGTACTGAGGGTTCGAGCGCTGTTGCAGGCGGTCCAGGGCCAACTTGCTCGATACGTCCACGTCCACGTGACCCTTTGGCAAGGGGAGGACCCAGGCAAACTCGTGCGCCGGTCCCTCGTACTGGATCTCGATGACGGCGGTGATCGTGTCATCGTCGTTCTGTGCGAAGACGATGCGTTCCGCTGCCTGATTGACGGGATTGGAGTTCGAGCAAAACAGGCCGCCACACGCTTCGGCCGCGCCCGCCCCGAGTGAGGTCGCCAGTCCAAAGCCCAGCGCGACCGCCACCTGCGCCCAGTGCCAACTGGCACACGTGAGCGGGCTCGAGGCGCGACAATTTGGCACAAACGCTGCCAAATTCTCGGATTGCGAGGTGGTGGAGTGAGACGGGCCGCGGTCGAGTTTCATTTGGCTGTTCCTGGGGTTGTGGGCGTATCGTCGGGATCTTCGTCGGCTGGCGAAGCGGCGGGTTCGGCCCGTGCTCTTGCGCCCTTGCAAGAAAAGCGCCCATGGCTCTGGGAGACCGTTTGGCCCGGAACCCTGGCCCTCGAGCGAGGAGCATAGAGCGGCAATCAGACTGCCCGAAACGTTTCGTCGCAGCCCTTCTGCGGATCACGTCGCGGTGTTGCACCGTGAGCGTCGGATGGAGCGGCGGTTTGCATCGACGGTGTAGGTGCTTCGGGGAAGCCTTCGAAGCGCTTTCGCGGCGCGGGCGGATCTGCTCCAACCCGGCAATGACGGTCATTCGAGCTTATGCATCCACAGACGCAGTAGCCGTGAGCGAGTTGTGGGCGAAGGTGTTCGGCTACGCCGATGCCCGCAACGACCCGACCCGCGTGCTGGAGCACAAGTTGACTTGGGACTCCCGGCGTACCGATGGGCACGACGGATTGCTGGTCGCAGTCGTCGGCGGACGTGTGGTTGGAACGTTGATGGTCGGCTACGACGGGCACCGCGCCTGGCTCTATCGGATGGCCGTCGAGCCTTCGTGCCGAAAACGGGGTATCGGTCGCGCGTTGGTTGCGGCGGCAGAGCAACGGCTGCGCGCCGTGGGTTGTGTGAAGATCAACCTGCAACTGCACGCACACAACGAAAGCGGTGCGGTGTTCTGGGCAAGGTTGGGGTACGCCGACGAGCCACGCATCAGCATGGGGAAGGACCTGACCGCGTCGGTACAGGTGTAGCGTCCAGGCCGCCAGGTTCGTCGCAGAAGCTCCACGATACGAAGTGGCAGAAGGGCGGCAATGATACAGCCCCACCGGATGCGAATCGAATCTGATGCGTCACGGGTTCGATGCCACGACCTGTGCGCTCAACACCCTCGAGTTGTAGGGCTACAGTTCGGCGATGTTCAGCATCGAGCGATGGTTGGCGGTCTCGTCGTGTGCTGGAGTGTTCGGTCTGGGTGGGTGCGCGAGTGAACCTGCCATCGATACCAACGACGCTGCGTCCATGAGTCCGGAGCCCACCACGGCTCCGATGACGTTCCCGACGCCCAGTGGCGTCCAGCCGTCCTCGCCGACCGCGAGCACCGCGCCGGAGGGCAGCGCCGTCGATACTCGACCCGATGTCCTGCCCACTGCGGGTCCCGAGCCTGCCTCCTCGTCGCCGACGCCGGATGGCCCAGCGATGTCGAGCGGCTCGGCTTCCGTGCCCGCCGCTCCGAGTGGTCCTGAACCCGTCGATGATCCCGATCCAGCGGGGGGGCCCGACGTGACGCCTGGTGTCGACGATGCCGCCGCCCTCGAGGCCTTGGAGGAGTATCTGGCGCAGTCCGTGCCGGCGCGGCCCGTCTTGGCCGAGCAGGCCTTTGCAGCAGTTGGTCTGAGTCGGGAAGGGGCAGCGCAGGCGGGCGAGTTGCTGTGGGCCGACCGCGCCGCGTACCTGGCCGAAGAGCGTCGCAGTGAGCACGAGGCGCGTGAGATCACCATTGGGAACAACACGCTTCGTTTCGATTTCCGCACCTTTGGAAGCGAGCCCGAAGGCGGTCACAGTCTGTACATCTCGCTTCACGGTGGTGGCAATGCGGACCCCAGCGTCAATGACGAGCAGTGGGAGAATCAGAAGATTCTCTACGAGCCCGATGAAGGGATCTACCTGGCACCACGCGCACCGACAGACACGTGGAATTTGTGGCACGAGGCGCATATCGATCCGCTATTCGAGCGTTTGATCGCCAATTTGATCGTGCTGGAGGGCATCAATCCCGATCGCGTCTACGTGATGGGTTATTCTGCCGGTGGTGATGGGGTGTATCAATTGGGTCCGCGGATGGCGGATCACTGGGCAGCTGCTTCGGCGATGGCAGGACATCCGAACGAGGCCAAGCCGTTCAGTTTGCGCAACATCGGATTCACGATCCATGTCGGCGCGCTCGACACGGCGTACGATCGCAACCTCGTTGCCCAGGAGTGGAGCGACCAACTCGACGAACTCGAAGCGGCAGATCCCGACGGGTATCCCCACGTCGTCGAGATCCACGAAGGCAAGCCCCACTGGATGGATCTGGAAGACGCGGTGGCCGTGCCTTGGATGGCCGAGTTCACGCGAAACCCTACGCCGAACCACGTCGTTTGGTATCAAGACGACATCGTTCACCAGCGCTTCTACTGGCTGGCCGTCGACGAACCGAAAATGGAAACCTCGATTGACGCGCGCATTTCAGATCAGCAGATCGAGATCGATAGCGACGACGTCAGCAGCGTGCGCCTGCGGCTGAGCGATGCGATGCTCGACTTGGACCAGGACGTGACGGTGCATGCCAATGGGGACGAAGTCTTTTCAGGACCAGTGCTGCGTACCATCGAGGTGTTGGAGCGCACGATGCTCGAGCGCGACGACCCGCGGATGATGTTCAGCGCGGAAACGACGGTCGATTGGTGACCAATCGCTGGTTGTCGATACCGCGCGTCCGACCGTTGCTTCAACCGAAGCGCACGCTGTAAATCGGAGGAAAGTTGTTGCCGACCACCTGCCAGTTGTCGCCGTGGTCGTCACTGACGTAGAGGTTGCCCGTCGTGCTGCCGAACGCGAGCTGTGGTCCGGCTGCATCGAGCGCGTGGCGGTACACGACGTCGTAGGCGTTGTCTTGAGGTAACCCGTTGCGCAGCGCCTGCCAGGACTCGCCTCCGTCTCGAGTTCGAGCGACGAACAGCCCGCCGCCGATGGTCATCCGTTGCATGTCGGACTGACCGGGGACGAGCCACGCGGTGTTGGGATCCTCTGAATCCGCGACGACCGGGAAACCGAAGTGCACGCCTGCGTCGGGACGGCTGACCTTCCTCCAAGATGCCGTCCCGTCGTTACTGTAGAAGACGCCGCAGTGGTTCTGCTGCCAAACGTGTTGCGGCTTCGCCGCACACAGCGAGATGCAATGAGGATCGTGCCCCCAGTCGGCGCTGGGGTTGGGCAAGTAGTCCATCGTCATGCCTTGGTTTCGACCGCGCCAACTTTGCCCGCCGTCCAGGCTTTCCAAAACGCCGGCGGTCGAGATGGCAATCAGCAACCGCTTGGGGTTCTGAGGGTCCACCAGCACCGAGTGGATGCCCGGTGCGAATTCGCCGCCTTCTGAGGCGGGGGTACCAAACCAATGTGTTTGCCCAGTCCCTTCACCGGCGAACAGATCGCCGCCGCGCGACTCGTGGTTCCACAGTGGCAAGTTCAGCGCGAAGCTGTCTCCACCGTCGTCGCTGACGAACAAGCCGCCCGGTATCGTACCTACGTACATCCGCCCGTCGCCCCCAAAAGCGAGTACCCAGAGCTTCAACAGGGTTGCGTCGCGGACGGTGTGCGGCTTGGGTTCGTCGGACGGCGCCTCCGACGGATCTGGCGGGGCGAGGTAACGCGCCCCCTGGGGATACTTGATTTGCGTGGCGTCGGTCCAAGTCGCGCCCGCGTCCGTCGAGCGTGAAAGTTTGGCTCCCCAGTGGCCATGTCCGAGTGCCGCCCACAGGTGACCCGTGTTGGGGTCGGCGGCGACGTAGTTGACGCCTTGTCCGGCGTGGCCAGCAAGCCGCGCACGGTAACCTGCCGTCTGGCGTTCGACGATGAACGTTCCCTTGCGTGTACCGACCAAGATCCGTGCTGCCATGTGAACTCCAATTCTGGTGTCACGCGCTCAACTCGAGCATCTACCACGACGGGTTTGTCGGCGAATCGCTCGGGTGATGCGACTGCAGTTTCAACCTCCGCTGAGGGCTTGAGCGATGAACACCGGGGTGTCGGGTTCTACCCGGTCCGACAATGCCTGTCGATCCCAAACCGGGCTGTCACCCACGAAGATGTTGACGTGTTGGCGCAATCGGCCGCGTTCGTCGCAAACGTAGAATGCGATCCCGGGCGCCTGCTCTTCCAGACCTTGCACGACCTCGGCGACCGTACTCCCGTCCACCTGGAGGTCGACACCTTCGAGATGCGGAAAGAACGTGTACAGATGTCGCGTCAGCGTTACCCGAGCCACGGGCAGAGGATGCGGCAAGGGTCGCTCGGCGTAAAGGCTTTCCGCTCATGTCCGCGCACCGACGCGCCGCCATTGCGCTCCGTGATGACGCAACGCCACGTTCGCCGTCACGAATCGCCGAGGGTGTCCGAGGCTCCGGTGATGGTGCTGCGTCGCCGCCGTGCCGACCACCCCCACGCGAGCAACGCCGCGACGAACAAGCTGCTTTCGCTGCTGCCTTTCGGCTCGCCGAAGCCGCAGTCACCTCGCAAGACGGCGGTTTCGGCGCATTGTGGTGTGAAGTCTTTGTCCTCGACTTCCGATTTGCATTGCAGTGGTGCCGTCCGTTCGAAGTTGCACGCGCCTTGCTTGTCGTCGTCGGTCAGGTTGCGTCGAGCCTCCCTTCCGACGTCGGCGGTCATCACCGAGTCTTTGGCCAACGAGTGCGCGAGCCCCAACGCGTGACCTACCTCGTGTGTGAGTACCGTTTGCAGATCGATCTTGCCGTCTTCGCCCTTCGTCGTCCATTCGCCGGCGGAAGTGTTGATCTCGATGTCCACATCCAAGATTTCGCCCGTGCTCGGGCGGAACGTGACAGTGCTGAGGCTGGTAGAATCATCTTCCCCGTAGGGCCAGTCGTCGTCGCGGAAGATGACGATGTTGTTGTTGCTCCAGCGCGCGTCCTGTTCGTACTGCAGGAGGTCGCACTCGATGGCGCCGCGATCGAGCCACTCGAAGCTCGGTTCACCATCGTCGCAATCGAAGGAGGTCCAGGCGTCGACCGCACCCTTCAATGCGGCGTGCGCTTGCTTGAAACTAATGCCTTGGCGCGCGGAACCCGCCTCGTTGACGCCCAGGGGAATGCATCGGGTGGACCAGACCAGTGGAATGCCTTGAGAGACACAGCCGTCGGCGTCCATGGATACGAACTGCGAGTCGGCGCTCGCGGTCTTCGCCGCGCAGAAGGCATCGGCGTGCTGCGAGACGAACAGCGCGGCGAGACCCCATAGCACAGCGGGCGACCTGTGCCGCGTCGCGAGCGTCATCGTGCCAACTCCTGCCGAACCAGTCGTTCACAATGCTGCAGCGTTCGACCTCGCAGGCGATTGACGGCGCTCTGCGGGTCGGCAGCAGCCTGCTCGACGGCAGCGCGGTTTGCGTCCAGGCGGGCTTCCCCTAAGTCGTCGAGACTCAGCGCATAGTGGCCTTGTGCCATGCCCGCGAACAGCATCGTTCCATCTGCCGATGGCCTCAAGAAGCAAACACAGGGGTGCCCGCTGAGCAGGCTCGCCTCGGTGCTCACGAGTTGCCCGATGTCTCCCACGATGCCGCCGAGTGTACGGACGACAGGCTGGGTCGCACCAGCACTTCGTTCATCGAGATGGTAGTGAACTTCGAGCGGGGTGTAGCTCACGATGCGTCGCGAGTCCCCTTCGCCCTCCCACTTGCTCGTCGTTTCCAACGGCGTCGCGACGACGCGCGTGGCACTTTGCTCGACGAGCCGCGTCAGTGACAACGGACGGCTGGAATGGGCCATGGTTGGCAAGGCGACGAGCGTACAGCTCGCGCCAATTGCACCGAGCACGAAGCGTCGGCTGTACACTCTCGAGTCGACGGGGACTTGCGCTGTCGTCGACCGAGCCATTCGGCCTGCAGGGTTGAAGTGAGCGATCCTCTTCATTCTGTTACCTCGGATGGCAGCATGGAACTGATGAGTGTTTGGCACGGGCTGATTGCAGCCTGCGTGATGCTGATTGTCATCACTGACTCGACACAGCGCTGGATGATGTGTCTACGCGACGGGACGGACCCGTGAGCTCGGCTTATCGGATGGACGACGCCGAGGCAGGCGAGTCAGTCGACGACGCATTCGCGCTGTACACGCGGAGCTAGCGGCGAATTGGGATGGGCTTGCAAGAACGTGGTCGCCAGCTTCGCACCTCGTGCGCGCAATTGAGGGTCGCCGGCTGCACAATAGGCGACGGCTCGCATCGCCCACCGCTCGGTAGCCATGCCGCGCAGCGAGCCGCTGGAGGCATGTTGGCGTTCACTCGCTTCGAGGACGGCGATGGCGCGGCTCGCGTTGCGTTGGCTCAAGAGCTGTTGCGCCAGCTCCAAATCCGCAACCTGCTGAGCCAGCCGCTCGGATGCCACGTCCTTCGCAGTGCCGCGCGTCCGGACGCTGGCTCGTTGCGGCTCGCTCGTTCGCCCGCGGGGCCGCGCTACCTCTTCCAGTCCAGCGGACGAGTTGGCTGGACGCTGCTGCTCTGCGTCTTGGAGTGCGTCTTGGAGTGCGTCTTGGGGTGCGTCTTGGGGTGCGTCTTGGAGTGCGACGTCCTCGGCGATCGGACTGGGCGCACTGGCCTCGACTTCGGCGAGGGCGCCGGGAAACAGCCTTGCGCGACTGAGCTGCGCCGGATTCTGCGCCGTGTTGCTTAGGGGCCCTGATGAGTCACCCGTGAATGACGTCGTGGACCGCGCAGTGCTGACGACGGACGTCTCCATCGGCGCGACGTGCGTGATCACTTCGTGCCCGACGCCAGCACCCGCGACCCCGATGACGGCTGAGACGAGAAGCTTGGCACCGAGGCTCGTCAGACTCATGCCCGCCGAGCTTCCAGCGGCAACGGTGGCCGCCTTCGTCGCGGCGAGACCGAGCGTGGCGCCGGAACCCACGGCACTGGAAGCAGCTGCGCTGGAGGCAGCTGCACCCGCCTGTGCACCTGCCGCCCCCACGGAGCCCGTGCCCATTGCGGTCGCCGCGCTGCCAGCACCTGCGCTGGTACCAGCAGTTGCGCTGGTACCAGCAGCTGCGCTGGAGGCAGTTGCGCTGGAGGCAGCTGCGCTGGAGGCAGCTGCGCTGGAGGCAGCTGCGCTGGTACCTGCAGCAGCAGTGATGCCCGTACCGAGTACGCCTACCGCCTGACCCGCGGCTTTCAGTCGTCGGCGCAACACGTTCTCGGCGCGAAGGCGCTGCTGCCTCGTCGGGCGTTCAGCATTTCGAGCCGCGTCGAGCAGGCGACGCGCGTGTTCATTCAGTTCGGTCATCGCGGTCTCCACTTCTCGGTCGCCGTGTGCCGCTCGACTTCCTGGTTGAATCGCTTGCGGGCCACGCTCAGACGCTTGTAAGTGGCGTTGGTAGTAATCTGCAGGGCGCTGGCGGCCTCGGCCACGGTCAGTTGCTCCAAGTCGATGAGGACTAGGACTTCGCGTTGGTCGGCGGGCATCCGATCGAGCAGTGCGTGCAAAACGTCTACTGCTTCGCTCCGCGCCAGGAGCTCGTCGGGTCCGTGACTGTTGCATTGCGGTTCAGTGGTCGACTCGACGAATCGTGCTCGCTCTCGCTGCACGGCGCGCCGTGCATTCGCCGCGACGCGCAAGGCGATGCCCAACACCCAGGTACGCAGACTGCTGTCGCCTGCGAACTCGGACGCGCGGCGGTGCACCACCATGAAGACGTCCTGCACGGCGTCATCGAGTTTCGAATCGGGCACGCCAAAACGGCGCAGAGATCGCCAGACGCTGTCGTAGTGCTCTTGGTAAGCAACCCACGCGAGCGATTCTTCGACAGCCGGTTCCGTGTCCACGGCGGCAGTCCCGTGCACGGGAGTGCGCAGTTTGCGCTCCGAGCCGCCGGAGTTGACGTCGAAGAGGAGGGCAGTCATTTGGCGATTGGGAATTGAGTGTCGACGCAGTATCGGTCTTGGCGTTCAAAAAGTCGTGATCAACGCCAGTCCGGCTCGCGCACCAAAACGCGGAGCGACCCACAACGGGTTGTGCGCTGTCCCTTCCCAGAAGTCGAATTCTGCTCGCCGAGCCGCGACCAACAGTTCCACGGCGGGACGGAAGCTGATGCGGTCGGAAACCCTCAGCTCTGCGATTCCTCCCAGAGCCCCGCCGGACGCGGTGGTCGTGGCCGCCGATTCTGATCCTCGGCTGCTGGCCGTGACCAGCGCCACGTCGAGGGCCGCGAGCATCCCCAGCGCGACTCGCGACATCGGTTGCCACCAATACGAGAGCTGTGCTTCCAGCGAGTAGCGCTGAAAGTCCCTGGAATCAGGGAGGTCTTTGCGTGCCGAGGTAGATAGCCCAAACGCCGTCGTCAACGTCAATTGCAGCCCGTGCGGATCGCCCCAGCCGCCGCCGAGTCGAACGGCGACCGCCCCCGCGGGGAGTAGCCCTGAATCGAACTTCGATCCCACGACCGCGTACCACACCGAAGGGCGAGCATCCGTCGGATCCGTTCCCGGTGTCTCATCGGGTTCATCGGGTTCCCGTCCGTCAGACTCCTCGGTGTCGTTGGGGTCGTCGTCCCGGCGAGCGTCGTCCTCGACCGCCTCGTCGGAACGTTCATCGTCGGCCGGGTTCTTCTCGTCCTCCGTCGAGCTGTCCGCCGTCTCGCTCGGCTGTGTCGGTGGGCCGTCGGTCGTTTGCGAGTCCGCTTCGTCCGGGGCCTCGTTCTGCGTACCCGTGGCGGCGGTCCAGGATCCCGTCCCGGCAACGGCTCGGTTGCCCTCGGTGGTGGTGGTGGCGTTTTGGGTGTCGGTGTCCACCGAGTCGTCGGGCGAGCCGCCCTCGGTCAGCGAGAACGCGATGATCGCCGCCGCCGCGCGCAACAGGTCTTCACAGCCCGCCGACTGCAGCACGCGATTGCCTGTGCCGTCGGAGGTCTCGATTCGCAGGGACAGGCGATAGTCCGTCGCCGCAAGTCGCTGGACGTCGACACCGACGTTCAGTTCATCGACGCGAATCGCTCGCGATTGGACCAATTCAGTCACCTGGCGCCGGAACGCCGCGGTGCCGCCGCACTCGCTTGGAGCGTTCCAACTCAGTGTCCAGGCAAGCTCGCCCGTTTCGTGCGCTTTCGGCGAATCGCTCGGTTGCGCGAGCGCGACGCGCGGCGATGGAAGCGACGCGCCGCCGAGACCCACGGAGCACGACACCGCCAATCCAACGACAACGGGTCCTCGCCGAAGCCTCACCGCTGGAGAGTTAGCACAACCTGAAGCGGTGCTGGGGCCTTCGAAGCGCGGCTCGGTGCCCGGCCGACTCCCGGTCGTGCGGAGCGGCGCGTTCCCGTCTGGTGGCAGGGCGCTGGGCGATTCTCACTCGTTCGAACCCACGACCGAGAGCGCTGGACGACGCGTTGACGCCGACGAGGTGCGAAATCCGCGAACTGGTCGTCGATGGTGGGTTGGCGCGACGTCCAGCTCCTCGGGCGTACTCGGTGCGGCGGTCTGTTGCGTCGGTGGTGTCCGGCGGGTGCGATCGATTCGGGCGGTCACGTGATCGGCGTCCCACGGCTCGTGTGCGCCATGGCGACGGCTCCTCGCGGTAGTGCGTCCGTGTGGTGAACGGTTCGTCGTGCGACCCACCAGGGCAACTTCCGCGTGTGGGCGAATCACGAACTCTCATTTGGTCGATGCGCTCAGACCCAACGCTCGAATCTCGGTCCACCCCGATCGACGAGTTCGGACTGTGCCTGGGGTGGGCGGGAGCAATGCCGTTGTCGTGCGAGCTGCCGAAGTGTAATCGTCGCAATGGTTTGGCGGTGCAATCCGGACAAAGGGCGTGGCAGACCGACCGGTCTCGGGTTGGAGACACCGCGCGTTGTCGATCCGCTGTATGGTTGGCGCATGGCACGACGGCTGCTGGAGGGAGTGCGGTTTGGGTGCGCGTCGGGTGCGCTTTTCTCAGTCGTTTCGGCGTGTGGATCGCCTGCGGCGACGCCGCCTCGTCCAACTGTGGCCAAGCCTGTGGAGGTCGTAGCCGAGCCCGTCGAGCGGCAGGTCTACCGCGTCGACGACCCCGAGGGGCTGATCGCCGTGGGGCGCATTCGGAGTTTGGCGCAAGCCTTCGGGATGGACGGTGTGCCTCGGGCGCTGCTGGATTTTCGAGACAGCGATGAGGTGAAGAAGAACGTGCTCGCGGAGCTCGACTGGGAGGGCTCGTTCGAAATCGCCGTGCAGTACGATCCCGAGGCCATTCGCGAAGTGACTGCTGACGACGAGTTCAGCGAGTTCGGTGAACTCGACGAGTTCGACGAAGGCTTCGAGCCAGCGGAGCCAGAAATTGACAAAGGGCAGGTGTTCGTTGCGTTCAGTGCGCCATTGAAGCGCTACGAGCCCGCCGCGTACGAGAAGCTCGGCTTCACCGCTGGCGCCCGGGGAACCTTCGTTCACGATGAATGCATCATCAGTCGTGCCCAGGGCAGAGCCCCCGCGCGTCTGATTTGCGGCGACGATCTGCAGAGCGCGACGCGTTTGCACCCGTTCTTGGCGATGGGGTTGCCGTTGCAAGAGCTCTCGCGCGAGCCGGTGTATTTCCAGGTTCGTCCCGGTCCGCTCAAAGGGCTGTGGTTTCACAGTCGAGACGAAGCAGAGGAGCGCTTGGCGGAGGTTCCTCCGACGGCCGGTGCAATGCGAGAGCTGTTGATCAACGACGGTCAAGCCATCCTGCGCGAGATCGATGCTTGGGTTCGCTCGCTCCAGAGTCTGGAGTTCAGTGCAGGTCCGGTCGATGGAGGGCTCGAGTTTCGCACCCGCATTCGCACTCGCGACCCACAACCGTGGTTGTTGCAGGCCTACCAGCAGCAACTCTCCCGTACGAATGGCCCCCCTGAGAGCTTCCTCGCGCTGCCGGGTGACGTCGATGGCGCGGGCTTCAGCTATGGCCTGGCACCCGAGTATTCGGATGTCGTTCGTGGTGCCGTCACCGAACTCCTCGAGCGGCTTTTGGCCGAAGTGGCGCCGATGTTCAACAAGGGCGGCCCTGGAGCGACGTTCGCGCCAGCGCTCGAGCTGACCCGGATCGCGACCGGACCTTGCGTGTACTCGTCGAACTGGGTTTGGGCTCGCGGTGACTCCAAGCCGATGGCGGCGCAGCAGCTGACGGCTGACGAACTGGTGAGTCACGTGTTGGGGGAGACCCTGGTCGCGATGCCCAGCTCTGCTCAGTGCGGCAAGCTGGTGAACGACATGGTGGATGTGATCCGGAGTTTGGAGAAGGCCGTGCGCAAGGAGCGTCCGAAGTCCGACTCGGATCCGCTGTTCGATTTGGCCCTGAAGAGCGGCGCCGGGCCGCGCTCTCTGCCTGGGAGTCGGACGACCAGCATCGTGCTGTCCAAAGCCGTGCTGGACGAATTCCGTGACGACACGGACGAATCTGAAGAGGCACTGGCCGATGAAGCCAGCTCTGAACAGGACGCTGAGTCCAAGCCCGAACCCGAACCGAAGCCCAAGAAGACGATCTTGCCTGCTAAACGCGACGTGAAGGTGACGCTGATCACCGCGCAGATCGGCGAGTTCGATTGGTTTGCGTTGGGGACGGACCCAAGCCACCTCGAGCGATCGCTGCAGCGTGTTCGTCAGCCCAGCGACGGGGGGCTCAAAGCTCGCGCCGATCTCGCGACGCTGTTCGAGCCCGGTCTGGTCTCGGCGAGTTTTCAGACGCTTCCCGAATACACTCAGTCGGCAGGCGCGTTGTTTGATGTTCCGTCAGCAGCGTTCTTGATGTTGCCCAAGGGGTGGCAAGGTGCGCCGATCATCAGCCGGGCTGCGCTCGCGCTGCGCGATGGCGGGCTCGATGCGACCTGGTCGGTGCGCTTGCCCCCACAGCTACACGAGGTGCTCAAGTACCTTCTGTCGCTTCCGGCCGAGGATTTCGAAGCGCTGATCGAGCGCATCGAAGCGGAACTGTGAGACCAAGTGCGGAGCGGGCCGGCTCTGAGCGTACAGGGTGAACGGGGCTTGCCGTCAAAGCCAGTGCCCGTGCTCGCGTCTGCCCCGACGACCAGTCAACGCCGCCATCGGTACAGCAGCCACCCCACCACGCCGTGGCTGACCAATGCGATGACGATGGTCGGGGCCAAAGGCAGCAGGCGAGTTCCCGAGAGCTCGCACAACTCTCCTATCCAATAGGTGGGGATCACGCCGGCCAACAACCGCAAGGGCGACGGGGAGATTGCCACGAGCGGGACCAGCGCCGTCAGATTCGTCAGTTTCGTGATTGCGAGCCCTTCGACCTTGTTGCGCGCGAGGGCCGCCAGCAACAGCCCTGCCAGGATCGCTTCGAGCGCGACGAACAGCGCGATGACGATGCCTAGCGTCCAAGACAGGTTCGGCAAGATCAGGCGCACTGAAGCCACCGCGATGAACCAGCACGTCGCTCCGATGAGTGTGGCGCGGTAGGCGAAGAACCCCTCCTTACCGAGAGGCGAAACTTCGAGGGCCTGCAGCGGCCCATCATCTCGATCTTCGAGATACAGAAAGCCGAGGACCCAACCGAGCATGACGGCCGGCATCACTGCCAGCACTGGTGCGGCGTAGTGGGTGATGTTCTCGACACCGAACGCCGACAGTGCGAGCGCGTCCCAGTCGTTGCGCCACACAGCGAACGCCACTGCGGGGACGAGGCTCAGCCCGGTCGCCGCGGTCAGCGTGGGATCGCGACCGATGCTTCGCAGGTCGCAACTGGCAATGCGCAGGAAACGGGCCAGCGGCGAGTTGGTCCGGGCCGCTCTCCCACTTGCTGCGCCTGGACCTGCCGCGCGGGCCACCGTGTGCGGGGAGCTTCGATCTTGGTCGCCGAGCCCACGTGCTAGCTGCGAGCAGGCGTACCAGGTCGAGAGGGCCGCCGCGAGGAGTGTCGTGGCCAGCGCCACGACGACCTGCGCCGTGGGCAGAACCACGTCACCGAGTGCGTGTCGCAGCAGTGCGACGTGGGCCGCGGCGGGCAACAGCAGCCCCGCGGTCGCAATGGGCTGCATGAAAGCGAGTGCTCCCGGCATGGCAATCGGTGTCAGCCAGGCTGCGGCCCCGATGAGGTAGCTGGTGGTCGTGCTGAAGCGCAGCGCCGCGGGGATGCCCAGCCCGATGTAGTGAACCGAAGTCGCGCAAACGGTGAATAGCAACAGCGTCACGTTCGCCGCACTGAAGCGCGAGTGCAGAAACGGCGCGATCACCCCGACGGCGACCAACGACACCGTCGTCAGCGAAAGCGCCTTGCTCCAAAAGTAGTGCTTCGGTGCGATGGGCGTCATCGCCAACGCCACCCGAGTGTTTTCGGAGCGCTCCAGCAGCATCAGTGCGCCCAAGAAGAAGAAGCCGAGCACGGATGGATCGGTGTACAGCACCACGACCTTGAGCCACTCGGGAAGACGCGCACCGATCGCCTGAAATACGCCGATGTAGAATGCAACGACGACGGCGTAAGCTGCGTAGATGCCGTAGCGGTGTTGCAGACGAACGTCGTGTCGCAGCAGGGCGGTCAAGCGACGTGCCATGACGAATCCTCGCTGCGGGTTCGGGTCGTGGGTGACTGCGAGGACGTGGCCTGAATGAACACGTCGTCGAGACTTGCCTCTTGCGTGTGCATGCTCACGATGGGTTGGGTCTGCAGTAGGTGAACGAAGTCAGTATTGTCCCCGATGTCTTGCAAGTCGAAACTCCGCGTGACCACTCCCCCGTCTCGGGAGGTCGTCACTTCGACGACGCGTTTGCCGAAGCAGCGTCGCAGTTCGGTGGGCGTACCCTGTGCCGCTATTTCCCCGCCTGAAAGGAATGCCACGCGATCGCAGATCTCTTGTGCCTCGGCCATGTTGTGGGTCGTCAGGAAAACAGTCTTTCCTCGACTCTTGAGCGATTGAATCAGACGGCGCATCATCCGCGCGCGGCTCGGGTCTTGCCCTGCGGTGGGTTCGTCCAGGAACAACAGTTCCGGGTCGTGAAGCAATGCGCGGCACAGATTCAGGCGCATCTTCATGCCCTTGGAGAATTCAGCAACGCGTTGGTTGGCGGCGCCGTCCAGCTCGACCAGTTCCAGCAGGTCCAGAGGATCTCGCGTGGGGCGCGCGTACAGGGATGCGAACAGTTGCAGGTTCTCGACGGCAGACAGGCGCAGGTACAGCGCCGGCAGTTCGAAACTCACCCCGATGCGTTCGTACAGACCTCTGCCCAGCTCGGCGATTGGCCTCCCAAAAAGCGCTGCGCTGCCGGTGTACTTGGGCAGCACCCCCATCAGGATCTTCTGCGTCGTGGATTTGCCCGCGCCGGATGGTCCGAGCAAACCGAACACTTCACCGGCACCGACGTCGAAACACAGGTTCTCGAGCGTCGCTTGGGCCGCACCTTCGTAGCGAAAACACAGGTTACTCACTGATATCATCGGGACCTCGAATCAGTCGCTGGAGCGACATTTCTTTGAGCAGCGCAACGGCTTGGCGGTAGGCAGTGGGGCCCACGAGCTCCCGTTGCAGTGAGAGCGTGAGCAACATCGTCATCACGCCCTGCAGGGTTTGATGGTCCGCATGCGCGGCCAAACGGCGCTCGTTCACCAGGATCTCACTGGCTTGGCGCAAGAAGACTTGATCCCGCTCTTCGTTTTCGGCGAGACGACTGGGTGGCAATTTGGTGAGGAGATATTCCAGCTCGCCCACTTGGCGCACGATTGCCAGGACTGGGTCGCTCTCGATCTTCGTCACCATCATGTCGAAGAAGCCGCCGAGCACCGCAGGGCCATCGCCTGGTTCCGTCGTCAGATACTCCAGCATGTCTCGCTTGTGCCGTTCATCCGCGGCATCGGCGATGCTCATGAACAGTTCCTCTTTCGACGGGAAGAACGCATAGAACGTGCCTTTGGCGATGCCAGCATCTCGACACAGGTCGTCGATGCGCACGCCGCGGATGCCTTGGCGCGAGAATCGTTTGAGTCCCGCGGTGCGAATGCTCTGGTCGATTCGGGCTCGCTCATCCTCACTGAAGGCGCGGGGCATACCGGTGTTTATGGTCCAATGACTCATTTCGTCAAATGGTCACTGGTCACCGCGAAGCGGAAGAGCTCAACCGAATGATGTTCATGTATTTGAAATCAATGGATTAGTTCTGTCGGCCGAATCCGCCAATGACGGTGTTCCGGTCTCATGGCGGGCCCCCCTTTCCGACGATGGCGCGGATCATCGCGCCGTCCCTGGGCCAGGACTGGACCGCGAGTGACGGGTTGCCCCCCAGCGAGTGCTCAATCGAGGGCGAGCACTCGCTGGCGCGGAACGCGAACTGTGCGTCGCCGAGCGAGAAGCGCGCCGGTGCCTCGATTGACCAAGCTAGCGTCATGGAACATCACATCGATCCCCAGCGCGTGCTCACGAGTTCACATCGAGGGCACATCAAACCTCAACTCCGTTTGTCTGCCTTGCTCGATTCGTTCGGAGCGGGGCTCGGCTCTGTCGTGGTCGCGTGCGCCCTGGTGGGCTGCACGTCGAGCGGCGGTACGTTGGTCGCGACGACAAAACAACCCACTCGCTCGATGCCGGAGCCCGTGCTGGCTTTGCCAGTGGAGCCTGCCACACAGGAGCCGTTTGCCGACGTCAACCCGTTTGCCGACGCAGCGCTGTTCGTCAATCCCGACTACACGGCTCAGGTAGACGACTCGATCGCTCAGGCTCCGGAGCTGGCCGCTCCGATGCAAGTCGTCCGTGAGCAACCCACCGCGCTCTGGTTGGACCGTATCGAGGCAGTGGCCGGCGTGCCCGCCCGGCTTCAGGAGGCGAAGCAACAGTCGAGTGCTGCGGGCAAGCCGGTCGTGCCGGTTTTCGTGGTTTACGACTTGCCCAATCGCGACTGCGCCGCCAAAGCCTCGAACGGCGAGCTGAAGATCGAAGAGCAGGGCGAAAGCCGCTACCGAACCGAATACATCGACGTCATCGCGCAACACTTCGCCCAAGACCCCGAGCAGCGCATCGTGGCGATCATCGAGCCCGACAGCTTGCCGAACCTGATCAGCAATCTCGGCGTCGAAAAATGCGCCCTGTCGCAGGACGTGTACATGCACTCGGTTGCCTACGCGATCGCGACGCTCTCGATGCCCAATGTCGCGCTGTACGTCGACGCCGCGCACAGTGGCTGGCTGGGTTGGGAAGCCAACCAGCGACGAATGGTCAAACTCGTCAAAGACGTGCTGCAAATGGCAGGCGGAAATGATCGCATCCGCGGTTTCGCCACCAACGTTTCCAACTACAACGCGCTTGCCGGCGATTGGGGCAAACAGCTCGAGTCGAGCAACCCGGCATCGAACGAGCTGGCGTACGTCGACATGCTGCGAGGGACGCTGTCCGAGATGGGTCTCGGAGACAAGCAAATCGTCGTGGACACGAGTCGCAACGGCCAAGCAGAGATCCGCTCACGTTGGGGCAACTGGTGTAACATTCGAGGCGCTGGGCTCGGGCCGCGGCCCACGGTGGCACCGCGTGAGGGCGTCGATGCCTATCTGTGGATCAAGCCGCCTGGGGAGAGCGATGGCATCGCCGACCCTTCCGCCGCTCGCTACGACGAGAACTGCGGTTCGAGTGATGCAACGCCCGGCGCGCCAGAGGCGGGCCAGTGGTTCCACTCGTACTTCGTGGAGTTGGTTCGCAACGCGAACCCGGCGTTGTGACGACAAACTGGGTCAGGTAAACGACGAGTCAGGGCTGATCCCAGAGCGGCAATCATGTTGATTGCCGCGACAAATCAACTACCGAGGGCGGGTCCTGGCGGGCGGCCGCGGAGGTGGGGGGTATGTGATATCCTCCCGGCCGCGGTCGTCTTTCGTGCCGTGGCGACGTTGGTGCCCGAATCGTTCGTCGCGGCGCCTCGGTGGTTTCGGCCGGTTCGAGGTTAGCGCTCAGCTTTGGCGCTGGTCGGCGCGCACACGGTGATCGGGGTCTCGAAGTCAGGGATCAGAGATCGGTCCGTGCAGGCCATCGCGCGCGGGCAATCGGCGTCGACGTGGCAGGCGACGAAGCTTTCGATTCGTCGCAGGCACGCTTGGCGCCCCGTGCATTCCATCGAACGATCGGCGCCGTGCTCGTCTCCCCAAGCGGGTGCAGCGCAACACGCCTGACCCTCGGGGCAATCCTCCGGGCCGTCGCACAGGACGGCAAAGGGTTTGCACTGAGAGCTACCTCGAACGCATGGGGGGCTGATCAGGGTGGAAGCGCCGCAAAAGTTGTCACCGCTTTCGTCGCGCAATGCTTCGAAGGCATAGGTGGGGGTGAGGGTCGTCTGGTACAGCAGCTCCGTTTCATGCGACACGGTCAGGTCGAGCCGCTGGGGTGATGCGTTGAGCACCAGCCCTCGGACGGTTGGATGCGTGGGCGTGCCTCCCACGTTCAGCTTCAGTCTGACGTCGCACTGCTCGGCTTGAAGCCTTGGTGTGGGCAATAGGGACAGTTCGAGGGCGCACTGCCGGGCTTGCCCCAGACCCAGGCTGATGGCGTACCTTCCAGTGCCGGTGAGCGGCGGCCGAAACTGCAATGTGGTCGCTCCCGTGCAAGGTTTGGGCATGGACCGGCTGAGCGTGACGCCAACGACGACTGCCAATACGGCCATTGCGGCGCCGGCCCATTGCGCTTGGCGGTAGTCCACCCGCCGAGTGTAGTGCAGAGCCGTATCCAAACGGCGAGCAGTTTGCACGTCGTTGCTGGGAGAACCGTGCGGACCGAGTCCCTCGTTCGTGTTTCGGACGTCGGGATCGGCTCAGAACGACGCCTCGACGCCGATGCTCGGGATGAACACGGGGCCGATGCGGTTGTCGACGCAGCCGTAGGCGTAACAGCTCGTGTTGAGCCCCTCTTTGTTGAGGGTCGTGTTGAGCACTTCGAGGACCAGCGCCCACCATGCTCCGTCCGTGCCGATCAGCCAACTCTTCTCGAGTCGCCAATCGATCCGATAGAACCACGGTGTGCGCGGTGGGCTGGGGAGCGCTTCGGCGTAAGCAACTCGAGCGGGGATGCCGCTGTAGACGAACGCACGCGTTCCCAGACGCCACCTCGCCCCGAGGTCGAACGCGATGGCGCCGCTAATCACGTGCGTTCGGTCGAAGCTGGACAGTCCGCTCAGCAGGGGTACGGAGCGCGTCGAGCGCGAAAGGGTGTACGAAAGAAAACCACCGACCTCGTCGGTCAGTGGCCGTCGCAAGTAGAATTCCGCGCCGTAGGAGTGTGCCGTCGTGCGGTCGATGAATCCGCGCTCTTCGCGCGTGCCGTCGCGCAGGTTCGCCACTCCGAACAGGTCCGTCGAGTTGAGCACGACGTTTTGGAACAACGTCACCGAACCCAACATTCCGAGCGGCATCTTGGATTCCACTCCCGCGCTGCTTTGAAAAGCTCGCTGCAGCCCTCGGCTCGCCGCGCCGCTCAGCCCGGGTATCGGTAACGCGAAGCTCGGTGGCTGATGGGCGATCCCGAAGTCGTGAGTGATCGAAACCGTGTCGTTTAGATCGTAACGGACGGCGACGCGCGGTTCGAGCGCCGTCGCGACGTCCCCGCCCGTGTCGTACACGTCGAAGCGCAAGCCGGGAGTCAGGGTGACACCGCTGCCCAAATCGAGCACTGAATCCAGCCACAGGCTCGACAAGATGTCGTCACGGGTCAGAAATTGGCGGTTGAACGCCGCTTCGTTGGCATCGTCCTGAGTTTGCTCGAGTTGGTCGAGGATCTGAATCGGGAAGCCCGGCTGCGGCAGCAGCTGATCGCTGAGGCTCACCGCCTGGCGTGGACCGTCGTCGTCATCGTCGTCGTCACTGGGTGGGTTCAGGTCGATGCTGAAGTGTGAGAAGTTCAAGTCCGCGCCGCCGCGAAGCAGCGTCTCCTTCGACAGTCGATGCTGAGCTTCGAGTTGAGCGCCGAGGTTGCGAGAAGTGATCGCAAGGGGATCTTCGTCGGTACTGTTCGGATCGCCACCGACGCCCGTGTGGTCGTGCCCGAACTTGAAGCGCAAGTCGAGCGCCGTGCGCGCGCTCAGCTGTTTCGAGTACTTCGCTTGCACGCGATGAAATGTCAGGTCGACGAGGGGCTGCTCGACCCCGGCATCGTTGACGGCAGACAGATAATCGTGAGATCCGAACCCAAAGAGCGTCAAGCGATCGCCCGACGCCAAATCGTAGGCGATGCGTCCTTGATAGTCCCAGTAGCCCACCGTCGCGTCCGGTGATAGCAGGGACGCGATCAGGCCGGTGTACGAGTAGCGCCCTCCGAGCATGGCGCTGCCGCGGCCGTCAGCGAACGGAACCTCCACGAATGCTCCAGCATCGACGATCCGAATGCTCGCCTCTCCGCGCATTCGCCATTCGGGTTGGGCGGCCGTGCCAACGACGATCCCTCCGGCGTAGCGTCCGAACTTTGCCGGGTAGGCACCGGAGTACAGGTCGACGCTATCGATGAACGCAGGGTGCAGTACGCCCGGTCCGACGGCAACGTGGAACAGGAGGGGCACGGAGACGTCGTCGAAGAAGTAGCCGACGTTGCCGGGCGGGGCGCCCCGGATGAAGAAGTAGGGGAGCCCGGAGGCGATTGGAGTCACGCCGGGCAACGATTCGATGGCGCGGTACGGGTCCCCGAACGCGCCAGGCATCTGCCGAACTTCGGCGCGTCCGAGACTCTTCACTCCGACGACGCGTTCGCCGTGGACGATGACGTCCACGGTCGCTGGCTCGGAGCGGTCGGGTGTCGACGGTGGAACATCGCCCTGAACGGCATCGTCCGGACTGCCACTGGTGGTCGCCGGTGTCGGGACAGCTGCTGGCTCGGGTTCGGGCTCGGGTTGGATGAATTGCACCTGGACCCGGATCCTTGCGGAGACCCGCCGCGCGCCACGACGCGCGGGTTCGAATCGCCAAGTCCGCGCCGTCGTGACGGCGGCATCGGAAAACGGGGCCTGTCCCGTGATGGCTGTGGCTTCTTGCACGGCCCCATCCTCACCGATCAGCAGTTCGAGGATCACGCTCGTGTTACCGGTCGCTCCCTCTGGATAGTCCGCTCGGAGTTCGCCGAGGGCGCGTGGCGCAACGATTTCAGGCCTCGGCTCTGCGTCTGATGGCTTCGCACTTGGCGCCGAGTCGGGCGGAGGCGGCGGTGTCGGGGCAGGCAGTGTCGGGGCAGGCGGTGTCGCAGGAGCCAACTCAGCCGACCCTTCGGCGGGGAGGGGCGGAGCGGCTCGTTGCGCCGAGACGAACGATGCCGTCAGCATGCAGGCAAAACACGAACACCCTGCTAGGATTCGGCGCCGCATCGCGGCAACACTACACAACTATCCGTTCTTGCAATGAAGTTCTTGCCCACAAACCGCTGCGGGGTCGTCGGATCCCTGACCTTGGCGGGATCACTGGTGGGCGCGGTTGCATGCCGTTCCGAGTACGATCTCGAGCCGACGTTTTGCGATGATTGGTGCCGAGCGACGAGCGCTCCGGGCTGCGAACGCGAGCCTGCGGATTGCGTGACCGACTGCGAGCTCACCAAGGCATCGACAGGGTGCTTCGACCTTCAGGCGACGCTTCTCGACTGTTACGAGCGAGCCGGGGCGAATTCCCTCAAGTGCATCGAGCGCGGCTTTGGCAGCGTGACGCGCGTCGTCGGGGGCGCGTGTCAGCAGGAACGTGACGCTTTGTTCGAATGTGAAGCCCCGGGTATCGGTATCTGTCTGAATACGTGCCGTGCCGCACAGCAGGAGCAATTTGGTGATGCGTTGCAGAGCCCAGCGTCGCGCAGCGTCACGGAGCCGTCCGATGCGGGGGGGGCGATGTGCCCGAACTTGATGCAGCCGTGTGAAGATCTGTGCTGGCTTCTTCAGGCCTATGGCGGAGCCTTCGCGTTCATCGGGCAACTCCCGAGCGCGGAGGGGGGCGTCGGTGATGCGTCCGGAAAGCAGAGTCTAGGGTTCCCCGACATCTTGGAATGCTTCTCGTCCGCAGATTTTGCGGATGCGGGTGCGCCATCCGGGCAGTGACCTGAACTCAACCCCCAGTCCCGACTGCCGGCGGGTCGTTCTCGCTCGGCGTTGCCGCTCCCTGTTCTGCCTTTCGGTTGACCGAGGAGGTCGACTGGAGCGCTCGATCTGGGTGCTGCTCCAGTGATCTGTGACGAGATCACGGCGGGCACGTTGGCGGCAGCGCCGTTTTGAATGCTCAGTCTGGCTGACTGGATCGCGTGAGGGGCGAGGCCGACGAAGGAGCGCGAACGCTGATGCGACGCGTAGCGCCGACGACGGCCGGCTGTGAAAGCCGCGCGTCTCGGCTGGAACGAGCGGTGCAACACAAGCCGAGTTGTTTGTTACAAATTAATGTCGGGTCGTGCTCCGTTTCACCGCTGCAGTATTTGCACGTCGCGCGAACGTCGAGCGCCGTCTTCTCGGCGTGTCGTCCTTGCCGCCAAGATAGAACAGTGCGGTGTGCGTGCTATTCGCTGTTCCACGTATACCGCCGCTTGCCGCCGCAACTGTTCAGGCGTGTACTCCCGAGGCCAAACCAGCACCTGGGCGGACCTGCCCCGTTGGTTGGCGTTCAGGAGAACTCAAGATGAAACCCATTAAGCGACTACCTTTGAGGTGGATTACCGTCGCGCTCGTCGCCGCGGCGACGGCGGCCTGCGGCGATGACACGTCCGGGCCGGCGAACACCGACGACCCGGGCATGGATTCGGGGGCAGGGAACGACGTGTGCGGTGACGGCAAGACCACCGGTGATGAAGAGTGCGACGATCGCAACGACGTCGACACCGACTCTTGCACCAACGACTGCAAACGGGCCCGCTGCGGTGATGGCATCGTTGGGCCGGGGGAGCAATGTGACGATCCAACCGACGATCAATGCACCGACGAGTGCGGTTTCGTTCGCTGCGGCGACGGCATCGTCAGCGAAGACGAAGAGTGCGACGACGGCGATCGCAACGGCAACGACAAAGACTGCACGCTGGCTTGCAAGGAGCAACGCTGCGGCGACGGATACACCGCCGCGTCCGGTGAAGAATGCGACGATGGCAATACCAGCAACGACGATCTTTGCGTCAGCGGCTGCAAAGTGGCCGAGTGCGGTGACGGCTACCAATCTCCGAGTGAAGCCTGCGACGATGGAAATCGCGTGGACACGGATGAATGCAGCAACGACTGCAAGTTGCCCTCCTGCGGAGACGGCATCGTCAACGACGGTGAAGAATGCGACGACGGCAATTCCGACAATGACGACGGGTGCATGACCAACTGTTTGAAGCCTTCTTGTGGAGACGGCATCCGTTCGGGCGACGAAGAGTGCGACGACGGCAATCAGGACGACGACGACAGCTGCACCAGTGAGTGCAAGACCGCCAGGTGTGGCGACGGCTTCGTCGCTCCCGGTGAGCTTTGTGACGACGGAAACAGCAACAACGCCGACGATTGCACCAACAACTGCCGGACGCCGGAGTGTGGTGATGGTGTCGTGCAGGACGGTGAAGAATGTGATGATGGCAACAACGTCAATGGCGACGATTGCACCAATCTGTGCACGGCGCCTCGCTGCGGCGATGGGGTCGTCCAGCAGGGTGAGGCGTGTGACGATGGCAACGACGTGAACATCGATGCTTGTACCGTCGCTTGCGAGGCGGCCAGGTGTGGTGATGGGTTCACCCAGCTTGGCAACGGGGAGGCTTGTGACGACGGCAACCAAGTCGATGACGACGACTGCACGAACGACTGCGCTGCGGCAACGTGCGGAGATGGCATCGTGCAACAGGACGAAGAGTGCGATGATGGCAACCAAGTGCCGGATGACGACTGCACGAACGTCTGTCGTGAACCCGCCTGCGGCGATGGGATCGTCCAAGCACCCGAGGCGTGTGACGACGGCAACGACATCAATACCGACTCCTGCACCGATACGTGCGTTGCCGCTCGATGCGGCGATGGCTTCGTTCAGAACGGTGAAGCGTGCGACGACGGCAATACGACCAACGGCGATGGGTGCAACAACGATTGCACGCCGGCAACCTGCGGAGACGGCCGGCTCGACACTGGCGAGCAATGCGACGATGGCAACACCATCAACAACGACGACTGCACGAACTCGTGTACGACACCTGTGTGCGGTGACGGCATCATCAACGGCACCGACGAATGCGACGACCAGAACACCGATGATACCGACGCCTGCTTGGCGACCTGCAAGGCAGCGCGCTGTGGTGACGGCAAGGTGCGAGCAGGCCAAGAGGCATGTGACATGGGGGTCGACAACGGGCTCGGCAGCGCTTGTTCGACGACGTGTACGTTGCAGACCTGCGGCAACGGCGTGGTCAACAACGGCGAGCAGTGTGACGACGGATGTCCGCTGAACGCGCCCGCCAACGACCCGTGTCGACAGCGCGGCAAGGACAACACCGACAGCTGTCTCAACAATTGCAAGTGGAACGTCTGCGGCGACGGCGCGTGGTACCGAGTTCGCACGAACAACTCGAACACGGCGCAGATCGAGGACTGCGATGACGCCAACAACAGCGAAAGCGACAGCTGTCTGAACAGTTGCCGCTACAACACCTGCGGCGACAATCGGCAGTTCACCAATGCCACCATCCCGTACTCGGATCCAGATGGTACGGGGCCGATGACGGCTTCGCCCGGTCCGGACATGGTGACCTACCTGACGGCTCTGTACCCCACCAACACGCCCGACGGTTCGATTCGCCTGCAAAACATCGCACTGGGACGCTTGGAAGAGTGCGAAGATAGCAACAACTCGAACACCGACGACTGTGTGAAGTACAGCGCAATCGGCAACAGCGAGCTCGAGTGTCTGGTCGCCAGTTGTGGTGACAACTTCACCAAGTCGTCTGGTCCCGGTCCGAACGAGCAGTGTGACGACGGCGACAACGACAATGGTGATTCCTGCTTGACCACCTGCGTGAGCAACGTGTGTGGTGACGGTTGGCGTCGAACCACTGGTGCCAATCCCGAAGCGTGTGATGACGGCAACACCGACACCGATGACGCGTGTGTCGGCTGCAATCTCGCGACGTGCGGCGACGGCTACCTCAAGTCCTCTGGACCCGGAGCGCTCGAGGAGTGTGACGACGGCAATACCGACGGCAACGACAACTGTTCGGCGGCGTGCGTGCTTCTGAACGACCTCAACGAGTGCGGCGACGGCAACATCGATACGCCAGATTGCGTGTCAATCGTCGAAGTCTTGGCGGGGCCCGGCAACAACGACGGCATCTGCGATGACGGCGAGCGCTGCACTTGCACAGGGTGTCCTGGCGCGGCAGTCGAGGACACCAGCGGACCCGGCGACAACGACGGTGTGTGCGAGGGGGGCGAGGATTGCCTGTGTCCAACCGAGCAATGCGACGACGGTGCGACGGGCCCCTCTCCAAACAACGGCAATACCGCGAACTGCAAGTTGAACTGCACGTACGGATACTGCGGCGACGGCTTTCGGGGACCCGGCGAGGAGTGCGATGACGGCAACGACAACGACAACGACGAATGCGTCGATTGTCGAACCCACCGCTGTGGAGATGGTGCGGTTTTCACTCACACGGTCAACAGCACCGGGCAGAGTTCCCCGGCGGCCAACGCCGAACAGTGTGATGACGGCAACACCAACAACAGCGACGGCTGCACCAATTCGTGTCTCGTCGCGACCTGTGGCGATGGCGCCGTGCAAGACGGTGAGGAGTGTGACGACGGCAACAACAACGAATTCGACGGGTGTTTGAGCAGCTGCGTCAAAGCGATCTGCGGCGACGGCATCAAGGGGCCGACGGAATCGTGTGACGACGGCAACAACATCGACGACGACAATTGCGCCAACGACTGCACGCTCAAGACTTGCGGCAACGGGCAGACGGACACCGCACCGGCGTGTGGTAGCGTGATCGAGCTCAACGGAGCGCCCGGTGGTGACAACGATGGCAACTGCGAAAGCGGCGAGGTCTGCACGTGTAGCGGTTGCGCTGGTTCGGCGAGCGAACAGAATTCGGCGCCCGGTGGCGACAACGACGGCAACTGTGAAAGCGGCGAGACGTGCGTGTGTGCCGCCGAGCAGTGTGACGACGGTGACGCGGACAATACCGACTCGTGTACCAACAAGTGCACACTCGCGGTGTGCGGCGACGGCATCGTTCAACCCTTCGGCGCCGGTGCAGGCGGCGGCGATGACGAGCAATGCGACGATGGAAACCTGGTCAACACCGACAGCTGCACCTCTGGCTGCCGTTGGAACCAGTGTGGTGACGGCGTGCGGTACCTGACCCAGACCGATTCGGGGAACAACAACGCCCTCGAAGAGTGTGACAGTGGTCACGACTACGCGGGTCCGGACCCTGATCTGTACACGGAAGGTCCCGCTGGCCTGACGGATGCCTTGCGCGACGACGGGTTCTTCGACGAGTCGTTCTTCTGCTCCGAGACGTGCACGCTGCAGTGCTCCGACGCGACGCGCGGCAAGGCGTGGAAGGACGATACGGCGTGCATCTTCGTCGCTGAGGGCGCAGACCAACTCAACGACGGCTCGGGGACGTACACCGTGTTCGAACGCAACTGGACATCGGCCGAGGCGTACTGTCAGTCCTACGGCATCGGGGCTCACCTGGCGACCATGCGCATGAACGCTGCCGGGGCCACCGACAACGCGGATCTGGTTTCCCTCATGCAGCAAGTCGAGCCGGATCAGAGCGCGATCTGGCTTGGATTGCGCGACACGGTGACCGAAGGAGCGTGGGTGTGGCTCGATGGTCCGCGTCCTTTGACCTGGGAGAGCCCCGGCACCGATTACGAGAACTGGGCCGATGGTGAACCCTCCAGTTCGAACTCCGCGGACGACTGCGCGACGTTCGACTCCAGCGGTGGAAACATCGGCGAATGGTCGGACAACAGCTGCAATCAGAGCCACGCGTTCGTGTGCGAGTTCAAGCCCTGAGCGCGGCTTGACGAGGATGACCCCGGTTCGGCTCGATGGAGCGGAACTGGGGTCGTTGCTTTCCATGTCCGAGTCGCGGCGGATACGACGGCGGTCTGGCCATTCGAGCGACGCTTCGGTAACTGCCGCTCCGTTCGCGACGGACAAAAGGCTGGAGCGGCCGCCGTCGGGTCCCGCACCCATCGACGTCCGCTCCAATAAGCTCGTTGCGGCAGGACCGATTGTTTCCGGACGGCTGCTGGCCATCCGCGGTACCTGTCCTTGCGACCCCAATGAATGCCCGCGACGTCGCGACGGTATTCAGAATTGTGAATCACCCAGGATCTGTTTCACTCGGCGAAGGATAATTTCTGGAGTGCGGAATGCGCAGGAGGAATTCGAGCTCGACCGTAGCGGCTATGGGGCCGAAGGCTCGAGATGGATCCTTTCAGATCGCGCGGGAGTTCTCGTTTTGGATATGGGTCATCCGTTGCCCAGCAAAGTGGCCTGCCAACGTTGGGAACGGTGACCACGAGTCGGACAGCCCGACGGCTACCCTTTGCGCACCCCGAGGAGATCTGGGTGTCGGGGAGCGAGTCGATCACGGCGGCTCCCGCGTTGCCTCTGAGAGGTCGATCGACGTCCGACTTGGTATTGCTCGCGGAGGCAGCCAAGGCACGTCGGCCCCAAGCGTTCCACGATGTCGCGCTCGACGTGTAGGCCACGGCCTGACACCGCCGCTGGGTTGGTTCACTGGCTTACGCGTCCGCATTCTTCTACGCTCGGCCCGTGAGCGCTTCAGCGTGTGGGGCCTCACTCGACACGTGGAGATCATCATGTTCCGACGAGCCGTACTCGCCCTCGTATTGCTTTTGGCGCTCACCGTTCCCGCGGCTGCGCACGCCCAAGACGTTCCGGATCTCGGCAAGATCGTCAGTTTCATCCGTTGGGGTGGCGTGTTCATGTCCGGTTTCGTGGTGATCGTTGCCGCAGTCGTGTTGCGCATCGTCTCGACACTGGCGGACCGTCTGGGTGAACGCTTCTCCAATCGGCGCTTGACGATTCAGAAGTTCGAATCGTTCTTCCGCTTCATCATCTACATCAGCACCGGTGCGATCATGGTGAGTTTGAGCGTTCGGCTCGACGCCGGCGCTCTGACCGTGATTGGCGCGTCACTCGGTTTCGCCATCGGTTTTGCCATGCGCGATCTGGTTGCGGCGTTCATTGCCGGAATCACGATCATGTTCGATCGTCCATTTCAGGTGGGTGACCGTGTGCAGTACGCTGGTGAGTACGGTGACATCATCGAGATCGGGTTGCGCAGCGTGCGAATGAACACGCTCGACCACAACGTCGTGACCATCCCCAACAACAAGGTGCTCACCGACGTGACGTCGTGTGGCAACTACGGTGCACTCGAGATGCAGGTCGCGATGGACTTCTACGTCGGGGTCGACCAAGACTTGGAGCGTGCCAAGGAGATCGTTCACCAGGCGTGCATCACGAGCCGTTTCTGCTTTTTGGACAACCCCGTGCCCGTGTTGGCTCGCCAAGTAGTGTTGCAAGACTACGTCGCGTACCACATCAAGGCGCGTCCGTACGTGCTCGACGTGAAGTACGAGAAGGCGTTCGAAACCGACGTACATCTGCGCGTGCAGAAGGCGTTCATCGAGCAGGGCGTTCAGCCTCCAGCGATCTTGCACCGCCGTATCGAGGCGCGCACCGGCAGGGGCGGCGTCGATCGACACGTGCCGGTGGCGCTCAACGCCGGCTGAGCGAATCTCGCCGGTTGGGGAACGGCGCGGAGCATCGCCGCGCCCGGCGCACGAGCTACTTCGAACCCGCTCCCAAGGTGACCGCGCGGATCGCGGTGGCGAGTACGGAGGCGAGATGACGGCCGTTGGGCTGTGCTTCCAGGCGCGCCAACGGCGGACCGACGGCGGCGAGATTGGGATGTGACGCAAACCAGACCGGCGTCGGGCGGATGCGGAAGGGCGCGTACACCACGGACTTCTGTGGGTGATCGAACAAGCACATGTTGTGCACCGTTCCGCGACCGCTGCCGATGTCCTGTGCCGTGTGCCCGGGAAACGCGCCCCAGCTGACGTCGCCAATGCCAAACACGGCACCTGACCAGATATTGACCCCGATTGCGCCATAACGGAGCTGGGCGATGAACTCGTCGAGCTCGGTCGCAAAGCGCTTCTGCGTCTTGGGGTGAACCAGCGCCACGCAAGTGAGCGTTCCCCAGATGCACTCGTCGGCAGCGCTTGCCGCCTTTTGCAGGAACTCGCCTGGATCACTGGCGTCGATGTCCACCTCCGCCAGCACTCCACAGAAAGCTTCGTTGCACAGGGCGTACTCCCCGGGTCGCAGTGGCACGTCGGGGAGCGCGGTCCACGGAACGACGCCTTCTCCGTCGGCGCCGAGCGCGATCGCGTCGGGGTAGTGGTGCAGAAACTCTTCGTATCGTGCCGCCGCTCCCGGGTAGTAGGCGAAGCGTGGCGGCGCGCGCCTCAGCGCGTCGTGGACCTCTTGCAAGAATCGTTCGCGTAGGGGCCAGCCCTTCGCCGTCACCAGCACCTTGCCCGCTGCGCAGTTGAAGCTGGCGTTGTGGGCTACCATGGCCGCGACGTGCTCGGCTTGATAGCGCAGGTCGGCGGTTGACCACGGCCCGGGCACGACGAAGATGGGACTGACCGAGCCGAGTTCGCTGGTCACGGGCTTGTCGCATACAGGGGTGCCCGCCGCTTTGTTCCGAGCCTGTTCTTCGTCGGTGTCACCCCACACGATGGCGTCGTGCGTCCGCCCCGAGCCGGTCATGTGGATTGCTTGGACTGAGGGGTGGCGCGTGAGAAACCGCCCGACTTCGGCACCCCCGTAGACGATCGCCAGAAACCCCGCATCGATCAGCGGCTTGAAGGCGCGTTCGAAGATGGGGCCGAGAAACTCGTTGACCGGGTTCATCTTCAGCACGACGACTTGGTTGTCGACGAACAGCTTGTGCAGCGCGTCGGTGGGCCCGATGCAGCCCAGGTTGCCCGCACCCAGCACCAAACCGAGTCGCGCCTCCCGATGTCCTTCGCGATAGATGCGGCCCTGGCTGGGGGGCATCTTTGGGAGGATCCACACCTCGCCGCGGAAACCGGTGTACAGGGCGTGGTCGATCCAGTTCGACGGAAAAACTGTCGCTACCCATTGCCCGTCAGCGCGCTGGGTCAATCGTCGAGGTCGTGGGCTCCCACGTTCCTTCAGAGCTCGTGCCAGTAGGCGCATGTGTCGCAGCACGACCATCGGTCCGCCGATCCACTCCTCGCCGGGGTCCAGTGTGCCCTTTCCCAGATGCTTCGTCGTGGCGTCGACCCACGTTGCAGCTTCTCCCAAGAGGCTTTCGCGACAACGGTCGAGCAGGGACAAACGCACGTCGATGGCGCAGTTTGCCCAGGCGACGCGGTGGTCGCTGAGTGCCTTCAGGATTGCCTCGAGCCGGTCGGTGCCCGTCGCGGGAACGTACGTTGCAGTCTCGGGAAATGCAGGACTCGCCATCGAAGAGAACATAGCACCGAAGCCCGGGTTCAGTCGGACTGGGCGACTCGCTTCCCGACCGCCCGAGCGGGGGTTCAGGGCCGAGCCATCGGCGCGACGAGCCAGGTGTGCAGCGTGAGGTCCGACCGATGGCGGTCAACGACGGACCCAAACCCCAAAAACCACCCTTGGCGATCGTGCGGCGAAGTGTCATCAAACAGCTCATGAGTCGTGCCCTGGTATTCATCGGCCATGGTGGGGTTCCAATCGACTTTCCACGTGAGGAGCTGGCCGAGCTCAAACGCCTGGAGGGGGCGCGGCGAGGGGGTGCGCCGATCTCTGCTCGGGAGGAGGAGCTGGAGAACAAATTGCGGCATTGGCCGCGGACGCCAGAGTCTGATCCTTATCAACGTGGGTTCGAACGGCTGGCAGAGGCGTTGCGCTTTCAAACGGCTGCGCCGGTGTACGTCGCCTACAACGAGTTCTGTGCGCCCAGCGTCGTCGAGGCCGTCGCCGAGGCAATCGGAGACGGCTACGACGACCTGACACTATTGACCAGCATGATCACGCCCGGCGGTAGTCACGCAGCGGGCGAGATCCCTGAACTGGTCACGCTATGTCGCAAACGGTTCGATGGCGTGCGCATCCGCTACGCGTGGCCGTTCGACCCCGAGCTGGTGGCATCGTTTCTCGCACAGCACTTGGTCGACTTCGACGATGCTGATGACGGTGAACCGGACACCGTGTTCGTGCGCTGAACATCGAGCCGCGTGGTGCTGCCAGGCAACGCGGCGCTCAGGTTCGTTTCAGCGGATGATCCAGATGCGGTCGTGGTGTGAGATCCCCAGATTGCCGCCCGTTCCCGAGCCGTCGAGAGTCATGCAAGCGTAGTAGTTCGAGAACGTGCCGCCCCACCAGAAGTATCCCCACGTCCAAGCGTTGAGGTAACCGGGATTGCCGACGACGGCACCGGTGCTCGAGTTGTGCAATCGAGTCGTGGAGCCGTAGGCAGACTCGTTCCATCCGAAGACCCAGTCGTACGCGTCGACCGTGGCCCAACCACAGATCGCGTGCCAGTTGTATTGATACTCGCAGTGTTCAGGCACGTACTTGAAACTGGGGGGGACGTAGTGCGTCACGCACACGTTCGACATGAAGCTCGACAAGGACTTCTCTTGGGGAGCGCCGTGGGTCGCCTCTGCGTTCGCCTCGCGAGCGGGCGCTTCGGCGAGTTGTCGTTCGAAACGCTCAGAGAGCGCGACGAGCGCATCCGGTGCACCAGCTCGTTCTGGATGCAGTCCGAGGTAAGTATCGACGAGCGTTCCAGAAGCAAGCATTCGCCCAGCCATCGCTTCGTCGTCCTGGCCGATCGCTCCGGTGAGGCTCACAGCGAGTCCAGCGTCGGTTTCGTAGATGGTGAACGTTCCGCCTTCCGAGTAGTGGTCTTCAAACACCACTTCAGCAGCGCTGACGGACTCGTCTGCGGCGATGTCCTCGGTTTCAGATGTCGTTTCAGCGGGCGTCAGCTCGGAAATGTCACCACCTCCGCACGCCGTAGCGCCGAAGAGTGTTGCGATGGCGACCCTCGATGTGAATCTTGACATGAGATACTCCCTTGGTTCGTATTCTGGTGAATGTCGGGCGCACCGATTCAACCAAGTCGCATGAGCACGTTTCCGTTGGGTGAACGTGCGGTGCCCGCAGCTGCGAGTGCCTCCCGACGCCGCTGCAACTTATGGCCGCAAGGGGTAGTCGATCAATGGACGTGTAGGCATACACGCCATGTCGCGCGCGCATGATGTCAGCACGCGCTGCATCAACTCGCGCACAGCGCCGAGCAGGACTCGATCAGGACGCTGCGAAACCAAACGTGATCGGGATCTTCGTCCCTTCGCGGATGCCAAAGCAGACACAAGTCGAAGCCCCACCGACCCAGCGGGTGCTCGAGGTGCTTCAATGGGAACAGCTTCTGTGCCAGCTGCGCCGTCCGCAGGGGCACGGTTCCGACCAGCTCGGTATTTGCCAGAATCGGGGCCACGGACATGAAGCCATTCACGGTCATGCCGATGCGCCGGGAGCGGCCGAGCTCTGCCAGGCGCTCGTCGACCGGCCCCGACACGGGACCATCCGGATCCACCATGATGAGCAGGTGTTCGAGCTCACAGAACAGATCGAGATCGAGCGCGCCGGAGACCCGCGGATGGTCACGTCGGACCAAGCAGCAAAATGTCTCTCGGAACAGCTTGCGCATCTTCAGGTTGGTGTCCTGCTGTGTCGGCGGAGCGAGGATGGCGTCCAACGTGCCGTCGGCGAGTTTGCTGCGGTCGGAATGCGTCGGTGGGGTCAGCCGCAAGTCCACACCCGGGGCTTGTTGGCGAAGGCGTTGGAACAGCGTGGGAGCTATCAAGCCCTCCCCGTAGTCGGGCGTGCTGATGTAGTAGGTCCGCGATAGCCGAGTCGGTTCGAAGTTGCGTTTGGCTGCGAATACGAGGTCCAGTTGGCCAACGGCATTGCGGACGACCGGGCGCAAGGTGCGCGCTTGCTCGGTGAGCTCCATGTGCGTGCCGACCCGCACCAAAAGCGGATCGTTCAGACACTGTCTCAGTCGCGAGAGCGCTTTGGACATGCCCGGCTGCGTCATCCCCAGCACCACGGCGGCCTGGCTCACACTGCCCGAATCGAGCAGAGCCGCCAATGGTCTGATCAGATTCAGGTCGAGGTTCTGCAGATTCCTGGGAGGAATGGCCGCCATGCCGCTCAGGCATACAGTACCTGTGCTACTGACGCGGCAACAATGTGAAGCGGTCTGGCCCTGGTTCGCCGAGCCGACCGAAGCGGGCGTGACGCTCTGCGGCGGAGCGGCGTTCGACGCAAAGCGTCTCAACCGTCGGTTCACGCGACCTGTCTCCCCAATGCGCCCGGGAGTCTCAACCGAGAGACTGTGTCCGCGGCGGCAGAACGCCATCCACTTCCGGAGCAGAACGCCAGGCTTCCAGAACCGCCGAGACCACGATCAATCCGCCGCCGCACCATTCGATCGCCGTCGGGAGCCGCGCCGTGAGCAGCGCAGCGGATCCGACCGCCGTGATTAGTTCCATGATGATCAGCACCGACGACCTGCTGGCTTCCATGTGATGAACGGCCCACAACGTGCCCGCCGAGGCGGCAAGAATCCAGAAGAGACCGAATGCGCTCACTCCTAGCCAAACCGTCGGCGGCACTTGCGCAGGGACGTGGCTGACCCCGGCGATCAAGAGCAGCGCTGCCCAGAGCAAACAACCGACGAAGTTGAACGCCAGCTTGCTGACGATTGGCACCGTCTGCAGTTTTCGGAACACGACGTTGTTGGCAGCGAGGCTCAAGCCGGCGACCACCGCGAGCAGGTCGGCGAAGCCCGGCGGTGCGTTCGTGATGTCGGGTCCGCCAAGCACCAGGAAGGTCCCAGCCAATGCGCAGGCGAGGCTCGCGCCGCGTTGCTTGTCGATGTGTTCACCCAGTACCAGTTTGCCGCCGAGCACGCCCCACGCAGGCAGCAGATAGAACAGCACCATGACTCGGGTCACGTCGCCCAGAATCATCGCCCAGGCGAAGGCCAAGTTTGCCAACCCGCCAAATAGCGCCAGCAGCGAGGCGCTCCCGACGTGTTGCGCCGAGACGGACCGGGTCATCCACAGCACGGGCAGAGCGAGGAAGACAGCGACGCTGCCGTGGCCAAACAGCGTGACGATCGGCCCGTCGATGCCGTATCCCCCGAAGTATTTGAGCGGTAGCCACGTGAGGCCCCACAACGTCGATGCGGCGAGCAGCGTGAGCGTGGGCGCGAAGCGATTCATGACGGCGAGGAAACGGCCGTTCTGAGAAACGCCTTTTGCCGGGCTCTGTCAAGGCCGCTCACCCACGGCTGCGATTCCGCTCTGCCCCGTCACGCCGCGCACCGCCGTCTGCTACGTTCTCGAAACAATGGGGTATGCCCCCGGTACTCACGTCGCGACTAGCGCCTGTGGCCACGCTGCCTGCAGATTCATCAAGCGCTGCCTGACCTCTGGCCATTCACTGCGCAAGATTGAGTAGTAGACCGAGTCGCGCAAGGAGCCGTCGGCCCGGCGCATTTCAGCGCGCAGCACCCCTTCGCGTCGAGCCCCGAGTCGGGCGATGGCTTTCTGTGATCGACTGTTGCGAACGTCGGTCCGGAACACGACCCGCTCCACCCGCAGAGCTTCGAAGGCGTGTTCGAGTTGCAGCAGCTTGGCGCTCGTGTTGACGGCCGTTCGCTGGCGCGGTGGGATGAGCCAGGTCGCGCCGATCTCGACGCTGGGCAGCGCCGGATCTACCGCACGGATGCTGGTCGAACCGCACAACTCCTCCGTGTCCGTCGTCCGGGTGACGAACACGATGGCTCGACCGTCGGCCTGGAGACATCGAGCGTAGTCGATCGCTTTGCAGACGTCATCGCGCGACTTCATCGGATAGGGAATGTGGGTGAACACCGAGGGATAGGCGAGGGCCAAGTCGACCAAAGCCGGAACGTGAGCTGACGACAGCGGCTCGAGGCGCACCGTCGCAGAACGTAGCGTGACGAGTTCCAAGTTCATGCCCCGAGGGTGGACTGCAATTGGTATTGGAAAAATGTCCAGAATTGTGTTTTTGATTAGTCCAGATGAAAGCCGCGACACCAGCCTTGACCAGCATGCTCAGCGGGAGGCACGCACGTTGGGTGAACATCGCCAGTTCCTTGCGCGATACCATCAGTCGCGGTCGGCTCGTGCCCGGTGAGTACCTGCCTTCCTCACGACGCCTCGCCGCGGACTTGGGGGTCAGTCGGCAGACCGTCTTGGTCGCTCTCGATCAGCTCGTTGCCGAGGGCTGGGTCGCGCCGCGGCCGCGCAGCGGTTTCGTGGTGCTCGACGTGCCAGCGCTTCCTTCCGCGCGCCCACCTCCGAGCGAGCCGTTTCAGTTTCGTCTCAACCCTGCCTTGGGCCAATGGCCCCACGTCGATCTGTCGCGCGTGCGCTATCGAATGCACGATGCCACCCCAGATCCGACGTTGCTGCCTCGGTCGGAGCTGCGAAACGCGTACTCGTTCGCGCTGCGCCACGCCAGTGCGAGCGTCTTCGAACGGGAAGCGCGCGAGGGGGCGCACCGGCTTCGCCGCGCGCTGGTGGCCTACCTGCGACGTGTCCGGGCTGTCGTTGCGGACGATGTGGTCTTGACTCACGGCTCACAGGGCGCCATCGCCCAACTCGCTGCGGTGCTACTGCGTCCAGGAGACGTCGTCGTGGTCGAAGATCCGGGGTACCGCCCCGCGTGGGAAGCGTTTCGTGCCGTCGGCGCGAAGGTGCGCTCCGTCGCCGTGGATGAACGCGGGCTCGATGTCGATGCGCTGCGCAACGTGCTGCGGGGCCGCGTCCGACTGTTGTACACCACACCCACGCGCCAGTATCCGACTACTGTCACCCTCAGCTCGCCCCGCCGCGAAGCACTACTCGAATTGACGCGTCAGCGCGGGATAGCGGTGCTCGAAGACGATTACGACCACGAGTACTGTTACCGCTCCAGCCCCATCCCGCCCTTGGCATGCGCCGCAGGCATGGACCACGTGTTGTACGTTGGGACGCTCTCGAAGTTGATCGCCCCTGGCGTTCGCGTGGGATTCGTCAGTGCGCCGCCGATCGTGCGCGAGCGACTGCTCGATTGGTCACGGGTTACCGTCGCTGGCGGAGACGCCGTGACGCTCGCGGCGCTGAGTCACTTCATCGAAGATGGCTCGCTCGACCGTCACGTATGGCGTAGTCGTCGAGTTTACGAGCAGCGACGTGACGCTCTCGTCGATGCACTGATGAAGTGGTGTCCTCAGCTGCGCTTCACCGTACCTCGCGGCGGCCTCGTGTTGTGGGCGACGTGCGACGGGCTCTCCAGCTCGCTCGTTGCTCGACGAGCGCTAGCCTCGGGCTTGAGCTGCGTGCCGGAGTCGATGGTGCGAGTTCGAGGCACAGACGGGCCCGGGTTGCGGCTGGCGTTCTCCCGGCTGCCGGTCGAACAGGCACCTGCCGCAGCCAAAACCCTGGCTCGGGCCGTACGTCACGTCGCGCGAACGCACGACCCCTGAGCGGCGTGTGGCGTTTCGTCATCCCGCGAGACTCGCCACGCGCTCGCCGGACTCGCTGCTCGGTCCAGAAGCCGCGGCCGTGTGAGCCCGGTTCTGACTGACCGACGCGATGGTACGCGCCAACGCCTCCATGCCCGGCAGCTTGTTGGTCGAGGCCACGTAGCGAGCGATGTCTCCCAACGAAATCATCCCAATCGGGCGGTTGTAGCTGTCGACGACTGGCAATCGACGGACCTGATTGGCACGCATGAGTTGTTCTGCCGTTTCCATCGAGTCGTCGGCCTGACAGCGATAAACCTGCTTGGCCATGCTGCTGGACACCGAAAGCTCACGTAGCGGCCGCCCATTGATGTAGGCCGCCATGCAGACGTCGCGATCGGTGATGATACTTACCAACGCGCCGTCATTGTCGACGATGGGAATCGCTCCGCAGTCGTGTTCCCACATCAACCTCGCTGCCGTTTCCAGACTGTCCTCCGCGTGACAAGTGACCGCCGAGCTACTCATGATCGTGTTGATGTACATGGGCTCCTCCTTCCCCCAGCGGGTTGGTTACCCCAAGTCTCGACGGTGTACAACCGAAGTCGGATGAGCGTCGCGCGCTGCGCTGTGTCGCGACTGGGAATTGCAGTTGTTCGGTGCCCCGCACGCCGTATTGCGGGGGGGGCTCGTCGCGCCGCCGCACGCCGCTTCGCGCGTGTCGGTGTGTCTGCGACAGTTCGACGACCTGCATTGAACCCGTCCGGGCTTCATTCGCGCAAAGTTCGCGCGCGGAGCTCGGCGCGATGTACGTCGAGGTTTCGGCCGTGCGGCGCGGCGACGGAGCGGGCTACAGGTACGCTGTCATGCATCGTTGAACGAGCGTCACCGAGAAACGTGTGCGTGCGCGTGCGGAACGGCCCGTTGCAGGCCAGGGCAGCGAGTTTTGGTCCGCCATGCGAATCGACATCGGCCGTGTCCATCAACCTCATGCGGCCGCAGCAAGTGGCCGTCGTTGCCGCTGTCAGCCGTGCGAAATCGAACGAGCGCACAGTGTGAGAGGTGAATGTTGACCGCGAAACGAGACAGGTGCGAGACTCAGCGCAGGAGGGTTGGCTGAGGTAGGTGTAGATAGTTTGCTCTGATCGTGTGTGGGGCGCTGAGGGTGTTCTCTCTCAGCGAAACCGTGCGTTGCGCATTGGTACGGTCCTTCCGTGCTGTTCGGAAACGTGTGGCTCCACTGTTGCGGCCCTTCAAGATGGACAGGCTCACGGCATGCGCGCGTGAGGGGACCTTCTAGCTGCAACACACGACACGTTTATCTATGAGCAAACTGAGACTGTTAATTTCGGTCGCGCTCACCGCATGTGCAATCACTGCCTGCGGTGGAGCTCCAAAAGTTACCACTGACGATGGCTCCAAGAACAGTAAGGAGTCTACCAGTAGCGCCAGCGATGCAGACGGGGGCGCCGATGGTGGCTCCGTCGGATCTGGGAAGCAATCTGGTAAGGATGAGGGCAACCAGTTCGTCACCGACGACTCTGAGAAGTGCGAGCCGGCGAGTTGCGAGGAGCTCGACGCTGACTGCGGCAAGGCAGCAGACGGTTGCGGTGGCATCATCGAGTGCGGGGATTGCAAAGACGGTGAGGTGTGCGGCCTTCACGAACACAACGTCTGCGGCGACCCCGCTGCCGATTGCGTGCCGCAGAAGAAGTCCGTCGTGTGCGAAGGCAAGGAGTGCGGCACCGAGGGCGATGGCTGTGGCGGCAAGATCGAATGTGGCACCTGCGCCGACGGAGAAACGTGCGGCGCCAAGGAGGCATTCCAGTGCGGCGTCGGCGGCAGCGAATCGTGCGCGGCCAAGGTCGAATCGTGCGCTGACGTCGGCGTGGAATGCGGCAAGGTAGGCGACGGTTGCGGCGGAACTCTCGATTGTGACGAGGAGTTCGGAGGTTGCCCCGACGGCCAGGTCTGTGGCGTGGGCGGCGAACAGATTTGCGGCGAGCCAACCGCGTGCGTGCCGCTGGATGTCTCCGAGGCTTGCGACGGCAAGTGCGGTTTCGTTTCCAACGGTTGTGGTGCCGAAGTTGACGGCGGGTTGATCCAATGCCCGGGTTGCCCCGATGGAGAAGCGTGTGGCGCGTCCGGTGTGCCGAACGTGTGCGGCAACGCGGCCGATGCTTGCAAGCCAGTCGCTCAGGCCGATGCCTGCGACGGCCTCGAGTGTGGCGTCGTCGGTGATGGTTGTTCGGACAGCTACGATTGCGGAGCCTGCGGTACCGGAGAGATCTGCCAGCAGGGCGCGTGCGCTCCGATCTGCACACCCACTCCGCAGGCGGACGCCTGCAACGGCCTCGAGTGCGGTCTGGTCAGCGACGGCTGCGGTGGAAGCTACTCTTGCGGTACGTGCGCCGAGACCGAAACGTGTGGTGTCATCACGGCGTTTCAGTGTGACCCCACGCCGCCCACCGAGTGTGTGCCTTCGACGGCGCAAGAAGCCTGCGCAGACAAGGAGTGCGGCACGGTTTTCGACGGCTGCGGCACCGACCCGGCCAATCAGATCGATTGCACGACCGTCAGTGGCGGCTGCCAAAGCGGTGAGTATTGCGGTGCAGTCGAGGCGTTCCAGTGCGATCCTCCCGGCGGATCTCAGTGCACCGCTGCAGCGAGCTGCGCCGAGCTGGGCTGGGAGTGCGGTATCGCCATCGACGACTGCGGCAACGTGTTCGATTGCGCCGCTGAGGGGCGAACTTGCCAAGCTGGCGTGGAGACCTGCGTCGGCGGCATCAACAGCCCCACGCAATGCCTGGGTGGTGGGTCCAGTGGAGGCATCGCGAACTGCGACGTCTGCGACGCGATCCCGGATTGTTCAGCGGAAGCGCAAGTCACGGAGCTGACGGGTCGGGTGATCACGGCCGGGCGCAATGACGCCGAGACGGGCAATCAGGTGGCCATCCCCAATGCCTTCGTCTACATCTTGCGCAACAACGACGAGACTGAGCTACCGGACATCTCTTCGGGCATTCCGAACGGCGGCACGTCGTGCGACCGCTGCGAAGATCAGGACTTGGGCCCCATCCTCGTTGGGGCGACGACCAACAGCCTCGGCGAGTTCACGCTGTCGGGTAACATCCCGGTGGGCAAGGAATTCGTGCTGGTCGTCAAGATCGGCAAGTGGCGACGTGCCGTGAAGTACACCGTGGACGCAGGCGACTCGTGCGCGACGAGCACGGTGGACATTGGATCGACGCGGTTGCCGCGTTCGATGGCCGACGGGCTCGGGGCGAACATCCCGCGCATCGCCATCTCCACGGGTCAGATCGACGCCATGGAGTGCGTGTTCGAGAAGATGGGCGTCTCCACGGGCGAGTTCGCCGAGCCGGGTAACAACGGAGCCAACACCGAGCGCGTTCACATGTATCGCGCCAACGGGGCGAAGATGTCGAGTGGTTCGACTGCTGACTCCGAGCTCTACGGCAGCCTCACGCGTATGTCGCTCTACGACATGGTGGTGTTCGCCTGTGAAGGCGGTGGCTATGCCGATCACAACACCTCGGACCCCAACGTGCGAGAATACGTCAACCGCGGCGGTCGCATGTTCGCGAGCCACCTGAGCTTCACCTGGATCGACGACAACGGCAGCCAGTCCTACTCGGCCGCGGACCCCTACGACACGGGTCTGAGCGGAGCGGCCAACTGGGGGGGCTCCGTGTATGCCACGCCCGCGACCGGTACTGGCATCGTCTCGACGGCGCGGCCCATGGCCAACCCGGCGAAGATCCAGAATTTCGCCGACTGGCTCGTGAACGAAAGCGCTGCGACGCTCAACGGTGGGAGTGGTCTGTATACCTTCAACATCGATGAGCCACGCGACTTGGCGCTCAGCGTCAATACCGGCAGCGAAGAGTTCGTGTACCGTACGGATGGCAATCCCACCCCGTCGGTCCAACAGTTCTCGTTCAACACGCCCTTCGGCGCGCCGGACGACGCAATCTGCGGCCGTGTCGCTTACAGCGGCTTTCACGTGTACGCGGGTGGAGGCTCCTACGACCCCTTCAAGAACGTCACCTTCCCCGATCACTGCTCGGGGACGCTCACCTCTCAAGAGAAGGTACTGCTCTACATGCTGTTCGACTTGGGCAGCTGCGTGACCACGGGTGAGGTGGAGCCTCCTGCATGCACCCCCGTCGCAGACTGCACGGGTCGTTGCGGAAACCTGCCGGACGGTTGCGGCGGGATCGTCAGTTGCAGCTGCCAGGGTGCGGATTCCTGCTTGTCCGGCGGCATCTGCGGCATCCCTGCCTGCGTGCCGACGACCTGCGCTGCACAAGGAGCGACCTGCGGTAACATCGCTGACGGTTGTGGCGGGATTCTCAACTGCGGCACGTGCCCGTCGGGGTCGCAGTGTGGTTTGACGACTGCCAATCAGTGTTCGCCCACCTGCACCCCCAACGACAAGGCGACGGCCTGTGCCGGCAAATGCGGCTTCGTTTCGGACGGTTGCGGTGGCGTTCACGAATGCCCCGGTTGTGACGGGAGCCTCAGTTGCGTGGCAGGCGTGTGCACCAGCCAGACCTGTACACCCAAGGCCTGTCCGGCCGGCGCCGAGTGCGGCATCGTCAGCGACGGCTGCTCGGGTTTCGTGAACTGCGGCACCTGCCAGCTGCCTGAGGTGTGCGGTGGCGCGGGCGTGGCGAACGAATGCGGTGCTCCCCAATGTCCGGCGCTCACCTGCCAGGATCTGGACGCGGAGTGCGGCTGGATCGGCGATGGTTGCGGTGGTTCCGAGAACTGCGGCACTTGCCCCGCCGGTCAGGTTTGCACGTCCGTCGGTGGCAAGAACCGCTGCACCGGTTGCACGCCACTCACCTGTCAGGATGTCGGCGCCCAGTGCGGGGCGATCGGCGACGGTTGTGGCAACATCATCCAATGCGGGACGTGCCCCAGTGGTCAGTCGTGCGGCGCGGTTACCGCGAACCAGTGTGGTCCGACGGGTAACTGTACACCGCGCACCTGCGGGCAAGCCCAAGCCGAGTGCGGACTCATCGGTGATGGCTGCGGCGGAACGGTCGACTGCGGCAAGTGCCCTGGTACCCAGATCTGCGGCATCGTCGAGGCTTTCAAGTGCGATGAGCCGCCGGATTGCCAGCCGAGCACGTGTGCCTCGGTCGGCGCCGAATGCGGTGCCATTGCCGATGGCTGTGGCGGTCTGGTGGATTGCGGTCCCTGCGGTGCTGGCGAAACCTGCGGCATCAACACCCCGAACCAGTGTGGTTCGACCGGCGTCGCCAAGTGAGCAAAGCGCGGGCTGTCGAGGTGAGGACCTCGGCAGTCCGATCAGCTGCGTGAGCTGAGTTCAGGACGGGCTGCTCGAGTTGGGCAGCCTGTTCTGCGTTGTGCAGCAGCAGGTGGGAGGGCGCCGACGACGAATCAAACGCCGACCGCTACCTGGTGCCGCGGCGCAGTCCGAGCGTGCCTTGATCGGACGTCGCCACACCGGCTGACTCGAGGGCTTCCCGAAGGCGGTGCACCGTGAAAGGCTTTTCCAACAAGTGGGCGTTGGGGTCGGAGCCGGCCAGCCTGCGAGCGTTGACGATGTCGCCGCTCGCCGTGAGCAAGACGGGCATCGCGCGATTGACTCGCCTCAACGCTCTGATCACCTCGACGCTTTCGCCGGCCGGCAGCGCGGCGTCGAGCACGGTCAGGTCGGGGCGCTCCCCACCGTCGAGTGCGCTCAGAACGTCATCGACGCAAGCGAGGGCGCGGGCGCGGTGCCCCAACTGCTTGAGCAACTGACGCACCGCCGATCTGACGACTTCGTTGCTCTCGACCACGAACGCCAACGGCGCGGCGCCAGAGGCGCTGGGCGGCGATGCATCGTTTGAAGGCGCTTCCCGAAAACGAGATGGGGAGGGGAATCGGAGCGTGACCGTGGTGCCCTGCCCCGGGGCACTGTCGATCTCGAAGGTTCCGAGGTGCGCTTCGACCGCGCGCCGCACGATCGCCAGCCCGAGGCCAGTGCCATGTACCTTCGTCGTCACGAAGGGCCGTTGCGTGCTCGCCAGCACCGCATCACTCATTCCCTCGCCATCGTCACGAACCTCGAGCTGTACCCACTCGTCGTCTTCGGTGCTGGTGCAGATCGTCAGGGTGCCGCCGTTCTTCATCGCGTCCGCTGCATTGACACACAGATTCATCAGCGTTTGGTTCAGCGCGCTGGCATCTCCACGGACGGGCGGCAGATCGGCCGCCAGTTGCAGCACGATGTGGATGCCAGACAAGGTGGACCGCTCCAACAGCGTGACGACTTCCTTGACGAGGCCATTGACGTCGATCAGCTGTTCCGGGGGGCTACTGGGGCGTGTCTCTTTGAGCATGCGCTGAAGCATTTCGCTCCCGCGCTCGGCGGCATTGCAGATCGTCGTGAAATCGCGTTCGCGCGCAGCATCGTCACTGCCGAGATGTAGAGAGGCGACGCCGAGAATCGCCGTGAGTATGTTGTTCATGTCGTGAGCAACCCCGCCCACCATCACCGCCAAGCTCTCCATGCGGTTGGCTCGCTCGATCTGTGCGCGCAATTGCTCCCGCACTTCTTCGGCCGCACGACGTTCCGTGACGTCGGTGAGTCTGAGCATCACTCCGTTGAACTCGCCATCGACGTCCCGAAGCTCCGACTTGGACACGATGATGTGCAGCGCATCGCCGTTGGCGGCAGTGAGCTCAAGCGCTTCGTTCGACGATGGCGCTTCAGAGCACATTCGCTCGAGAATTTGCAGCGCCCGCGGGTCTCGAATGCAACTCGCAAGACTCGCGCCCTGCAGCGCTGCCTGATCCATACCGAGGAGCGCTGCCAAACGGCGGTTGCCCATCAGGGTCGTTCGTTGGCGATCGACGAGCCAGAGCCCCTCCTGCGCGTTCTCGAACAGGCCGCGATAGCGTTCCTCGCTGGCGGTCAACGCCGCCTCGGCCGCCCGGCGCCGCTTGCGCTCACCGGCTTCGGCGAGGGCTCGTTGGGTGGCCGGGACGAGACGATCCAGGTGGTGCTTGAGGACGTAATCCGTCGCACCCTGCAACACACAATCGACGGCCTGTTCTTCACCGAGCACCCCGGAGATCAGAATGAATGGCAGGTCTGGGTCTCGGGTCCGCGCGTAGGCGAGCGCGCGCATGCCATCGTAGGAGGGGAGTAGGTAGTCCGCGAGGATCAGATCGAACGAGGTGTTTTGCATCGCCTGTTCGAACTGTTTCCGATCACTGGCAAGAGTGAGTTGGTAGTCGAGTCCCGTTCGAATCAGCCTATCTTCCACGGGCGCGACGTCCAGCGGGTCGTCTTCCAGATACAAGATCTGAACGACCTTGGAGCTGGTACCTACCGTCACCCCTTCCCCTCCAGTGGTTCGTTGACCACTGCCCAGAAGATACCCAGATGCTTGACCGCATCGATGAATCCAGAAAAATCGACTGGTTTGACGACGTACGCGTTGGTACCCAGCTCGTAGCTGCGGACCAGGTCCTGTTCCTCGCGTGAAGAGGTCATGACGACCACGGGGATGTAGCGAAGCTTCGGGTCCTCGCGAATCGTCTTGAGCACCGTGAGTCCATCGACGCGCGGCATCTTGAGATCGAGCAGCACGACCACCGGGTTGCCCGGTTCGCGATCAGCAAACGCCCCGCGTCGGAACAGGTAGTCCAGAGCTTCGACGCCATCTCTGGCCACTGCGACCTCGTTGGCGAGGCTGCTTTGGTCGAGGGCATCGAGAACGAGCTCAACGTCACGGGGGCTGTCGTCGACCAATAGAATTCTCCCTACCGAATAGCTCACGGCGACTCCTTCGCTTCACTCGAATGACGAGGCGGCGGCTCGACTCGTTTTGCAGCTTCCAGTGTGAAGAAGATCGTCGCCCCCTCGTCCAAACGACCTTCGGCCCACACGCGCCCACCGTGGCGAGCGATGATTCGTTGCACGTTGGCCAGCCCGATGCCGGTCCCTTCGAACTCGTCGACGCGGTGCAGACGATGGAAGACTTCGAACATCTGCTCTCGGTACTCCATTTCGAAGCCGACGCCGTTGTCTCTGACGAAGAACACCAAGCGCTCGCCCTCTGCTCCCGACGTGCCGAGCTCGATGTGAGCCTTCTCGCGGCGACGAGTGAACTTGATGGCGTTGTCGATCAAGTTCATCAACACCAACTTGAGCAGGTTGGGATCTGCCGTGACCAACGGTAGGTCGGCAAAGGTCCACTCGATGTTCCGGCCTTCGATACTGGTGGCTTGCTCTCTGATCACTGACCGTGTGATGCGCACGAGATCGCAAGGAAGGAGTTCGAGCTTGACGTTGTTGATTCGAGAGAACGCCAACAGGTCGTCGATCAGTACTCCCATGTCGTGGGCGGAGGCTTTGATGTTGTCGAGGTAGCGCACCGCCTTGGCTGAGAGCTGTTGGCCAGACAACTCACGCCGGAGCAGATCGACGTAGCCACCGGCGTGGCGCAGCGGGGCGCGCAGATCGTGAGACACTGAGTAGGAAAACGCCGTGAGTTCCTTGTTGGCCGCTGCCAGCTCCCGCGTTCGCTCTGCCACTCGTTGTTCGAGCTCGGCGTTCAGTCGAGCCAGCGCCTGTTCCGCCCGCTTTCTCTCCGTGATGTCGACCATGGTGCCCAGCAAACGGATCGGCGCGCCGGTGCTGTCGCGACTCAGTTCGGCTTGGGCGTGCACCCAGATCACCGAGCCGTCCTTTCGTCGGATGCGGTGATCGAGATCGTAGGGCTTCTCTCCGCGGATAGCCCTCTCGAGCTCGTTTTGAGTCGTTTCGAGATCGTCGGGATGTACGACCGTGGCGATGAACTCCGGCGTCGTCGGTGCCTCTTCGGGTTCGACACCATACCAGCGGTACACTTCGTCCGAGCAGCGCAACTCGTTCGTTTGTAGATCCCAATCCAAGTAGCCCGAGTGCGAGATGGCCTGTGCGTGTTGCAGTCGATCGCGGCTTGCCCGCAGTTCCGCTTCGATCTTCCTCTGTCCGGTCAGGTCGCGGCACGACACGGAAATGAAGTCGAGCTCCCCGCTTGGCGTTCGATGCGCCAGCAGCAGGACGAGCACCGGCAGCGAACCGTGATCGCGTGTCACGAGCTGCCCCGTGCCTGTCCACTCTCCAACGCGGCGGGCTTCGTCGAGCAGATCGGAGCATTGCCGCCCCGATTCACTCCCCGACAGAATGTCCGTCAGTGCCAGCGATGTGAGATCCTGATGCTCCGAAAGGCCGAGCTGCCTTCGACCCAACTTGTTCAGGTATTGAAGGCTGCCGGTTTCGCCGTCGACGAATGCGACGAGGTCCGTCGTGGCCTCCAGGATTGCCGACAATCGTGAACGCAGCTGGGAGGCTTCCCATTGATCGCTCACATCGCGTACCGTGCCGATCAAGTGCGCGCAGTGCCCGGTCGCGTCGAAGATGGGCGTGACCGAGACCTCGCCGCGACGCGTCCCCGTTGGATATGTGGACACCTCATCCCAACGCACCGTGCGCCGCTCCTCGATTGCGCGTTGGTATTTCCCCAAGACCAGGGACAGCGAGGGCTCCGGAATCACCTCGTTGACGGATTTGCCAATCACCGCGGCGGCGGGGATGCCGGTGCTTTCGGTGAATGCGGGGTTCACCCACGCGAAACTGTAGACGCCATTGCGGTCGTGGACACCGCCGCGTCCGACTCGCAACAAGAAGACGACGTCCTTGACATACCTGAAGACGACAGAGACGAACAGCTCACTCGTTTGGCTGATGTTGAGCGTGTCACGCAGCTCGGCGATGACATGCTTGGCGTCGAATTTGGCGGAGTCCGGAGTAACCTCAGAGCTCGTCTCGACCAGATCCCTCGGCATGCCACCCTCCTACCGTCCCCAGCTGCCGACTATGGGGAGGAAGCCGGCGGGTTGTCAACCGCTCGTCGAGGGCGACGCCAGCGAAGCGCAAAAATAGCGTCGGTCGAAGCATGTTGGATGGCGACGGCGCCGCCGTTGGCTCAGCATGGCCTCCGAGCCGCGTCTGATCGAGTGGGACCCAGCGTCGCGGGGGCGCCGTCTTCAGTCTGCACCATGCTCACGCACCGGATCGGGCGGCGCTTCACCCAGCTCCCGCAGACGCTGGGTTGCCACGCGCCACACGCCAGGAACGTGGTGAGCGTTTCGCAGGGCTCGCCACTGAGCCGTTGCTTTCGCTCTCTGGCCGAGACGAGTGAGCACCTCTGCGTGGAAACAGCCCGCGATGACGGCAGGCAGCGATGAATCGTTTCCCGATGCCACTCGTGCCAGCACGCGCCGCGCTTCATGCAGGTCGTCGACGGTGGCTGGCTTGGCGAGATGGCTCATCGCGAGCAACAGCGCGGGGCGCTTGTCGAAGTCCGACGCGCCCGGCTTCGAGAGCAAGGAACCTGCCGTATCGCGCGCGTTGGCGAAGTCTCCGAGGGTCAGCTGCTGCAGGGCGAGTTCGTATCGGTAGAACCGCCAACGGTCTCGACCCGCGCGCCCGGCGAGGTCGAGGTACTTGAGCATCTTCGGTTCGACACGCTCTCGCAGTGCCAACAGCTCGCGCACTTCCGTGGGGCTTCGTTTTTCGACATTGATCAATTGAATCAACAGGTCGCGCCGAATGGAGTAGGTCAACTTCAGGTAGCGTTCGGCGAGGACGGCGAAGATCATCGGGTCTTGCGGCTGAATGGATTCCAGCTGAAGCAGTTCTTCCTCGCTCGGGGGGCGCTCTCGACCGTTCACCCGCCCGCCCCACCGACCCAGTGACTCGCTCTCGTGGCAGTGGGCAAACTCGAGCCCAAACGTGAGTGTCGAGGCAACGCCGTGGAGCTGAGCGAGTTCGGCGCCGGTCAGCGGTTGCGGCGGTGGGTTCGGGCTAGGAGAATGCACCGCGAGCGATGGGGACGGAGGCGTCTGCTGTCCGTCGAGCTGAGCTGTCGGGGGCGATGGGGGCGGAGATTCGGGTGGCGTCGCGACCGGTGCGGTGCTCGCACACGCCAGTGCAATGGGTCCGAGGAAGAGCGACCATGCCCGGCCGGCGAGGCCTCGGAGGGCGGAGCGCCACGATCGTGTGGAGGGGCGAGGCATCGGCACGTCGAGGGCGAGCATGTCAGACGGACGCCGAAGGCGGCAAATGCTTGGCGCGGCAGCGCGATTCGCATTCTCGATACACGCGTGGCGGTGGACGACGAGGCGAACTGGCTCGGGTTGGGCTCGTCGGCCTGCGCTTCCGTATCGGTGCTGGATTGGAGGTGTCCGCTGCTGGCACCCTACGGTCGATGATGGCCAGGGGGAGTCGTGGACACGTTGCGTGGTATGGGGCAGCGAGTGCCTTTTTGACGTTACCTTGTTGCGCGCGTTCTTCCGAAACGGACATCTCGCGTGCGGGGCATGGGGGCAGTGCCGAGGCGGGCGCCGTGGTGGCAACCGCGCACGAAGGGGGAACCGCCGACCCTGGTCTCGGCACCACGGACGACGCCGTGCAAGGCCCCGACGTCATCACGCAGGCGGCGCTCGATGGATCGGCGGGGTGGGCTGCCAACGGAGATGCATTCGCCCCACCCGATGCAGCCGGGCGTGGCGCTCTCGATGCCGGAGGGGGTGAACCGCTTGGACCCGGATCCATCATCGACGAGTGTGCGGGGGCGCACGGCTGCAGCCAACGTTGCGTGAACACGGACGGTAGTTTCGTCTGCGCGTGTGATCCGGGTTACGTCCTTTCTGCCAACGGTCGCTCGTGCATTCGAGAGTGTAAATCCGACGCAGAAACCTGTGATCCAGGGGGCGGGCTGTGCGTCGAGGGCGCCGGTGTCAGGCGCTGCTCGTGCCAGGCAGGGTGGAGTCTCGCCACCGATGGGGTCAGCTGCATTCCCTTCGCCGCCGTTGAAGTTCTGGTTCATGCTCGGACCACGTGTGCGCTGGCAGTGGATGGGGCGCTGAAGTGCTGGGGCGACAACCAATCCGGACAAGCCATGGCCCCCGAGGGACCGTTCAGAGCGCTGTCCAATCGAACCTGCGCTCTACGAACCGATGGAACCGCGGCCTGTTGGGGGCAGGACAACCCGGCGGGTCTGCCGTCGGAGCGTTTCCTTCAGATCGCTGCGGTCAAAGATCACGGGTGTGGCGTCCTCACCGATGGTCGGGTTTCGTGTTGGGGACGCAATGACGACGGTGAATCATCGCCACCGCTCGGCACGTTCGCTCAGGTCACGGCAGGTTGGTACCACAGTTGCGCGATCCGTGCGGATGGCACACTCGCGTGTTGGGGCAGTGACGTCGACGGTCAAGCCAGCCCGCCTCCGGGCGAGTTTCGGCAGTTGTCCACCGGCGGCGCTGACAACTGCGGGGTACGCGTCGACGGCGAGCTCGTTTGCTGGGGGCTCAACGAGCTGGCTCCACCGTCCGGGTCGTTCCTATCGGTGTCCATGGATGCCAACCGTGCCTGCGCCGTGCGAATCGACGGCAACGTCGAGTGCTGGGGCACAAACGCAGTCGGTGCGCCGGGACCTCCGCCGGGGGCCTTCGTTCAGGTCAGCGCGGGAGACGACCACAGTTGCGGCGTTCGCCCCGATGGCGCGGTCGAATGCTGGGGCAACGATGGCCACGGGCAGGCGACACCGCCGTCAGGGACGTTCACTCACTACGCTGTGGGGAGCCACCACGCGTGTGGTGTTCACCCGGACGGCGATGTCACCTGCTGGGGCGACGATGCGCACGGCCAAGCCAGCCCGCCCGACGGCGAGTTTGTGCAAGTAGCCGTCGGGACGTGCACGAGTTTCGAACGAGGCTGTTCGGCTGGAGCTCACAGCTGCGGGCTGCTAACCGACGGTCGCGTGACGTGTTGGGGCGAAAACGACCAAGGGCAATTGGAGTCGCCGTCGGGGACGTACACTCAATTGGATGCAGCGAGCGCACACACCTGTGCCCTGGGCACCGAAGGCGAGGTGACGTGCTGGGGCGCCATCGCCGATGACTCGACTCCTTCATCGGGCGGCCCTTTCGCCGCAGTCTCCACCGGTCGCGGCCAGACGTGTGCTCTCGACGCGGCGGGTGCGATCACTTGTTGGAACGACGGCACGGCGCCCAGTCCTCCCGATGGTCCGTTCAGCCAAATCTCGACTCGAGACTACGGCTGTGGTGTGCACACCGACGGCGCGATTGAGTGCTGGGGCGATGACACGGACGGTCAGACGACTCCACCCTCCGGCTCGTTCCTGAAAGTTTCCACCGACTTCCATCACTCCTGCGCGATTCGCTCGGATACTGCTGTGGTTTGCTGGGGCCGTGACTTTCGCGGTGAGTCGAGTCCACCGGCTGGGAGCTTCCTCGATATCTACGTCACGGACTACTACAGTTGCGGCCTGAGAGAAGACTTGACGATCGCGTGTTGGGGTGGTGTCGTGCGCTGAAGCTACGGCACAACCCGTCGCCGTTGCCGATCCGCTTGCTGAATGGTCGAGACGCGCCGTGCCGCGGGATCTCGCGTCTCGACACCCAATCAAGTTCTTGCTTTGGGATCCGTGAGTGGCGTCGATGCTTCGAGGCGACCTCAGACGCTTTGAAGCTCGCCTCCAATGGGCCTTCGGTTCAGCCCCCGTCGCGGCTGACGCTGGACAGGAGCAGACACCAGAAGCACAAAACCAGATTGAACAACGGCAGTTGCAGGGCGCCGGGCAGGCAGTAGACGATGGCTACCGCGGGGATCCACACGACCCACGTCGACAACAACACGGTGAGATTGCGGTGGCCGAGGGATTGGTCGCGCAAGCGTCGTCGCAACAACCCCAGCGAGAAGTCGCTGTCCTTCCACAAGAAGAACAGAGTCTGGGTGGGCGCCGCCCACAGTGGGTTGTAGATGAACTGATCGACGGCGGTCTTGGCGATGATGACGCTCGGGCTCGTCTCGGCGCCGAACAACCAGGCTTGGGCTCGGTACAGCGCGTCGACCTCGACGCCTTTCCACAGCCAGAAGCCGACGTAGAACACCAGGTGCTGGCGGCGGAGGTATTTGGGGACTTTGCCAGAAGACAGCAACACCAGGTACGGGATCAACCCGCCGAACAGCGCCGTGGCGACGGCTGAGTACGTATACCCCAGCCGCTCTTTGAGCGCGCCGACGAACTCGAGCGCCTCGCGAACGGCGGGGACGTACTGATGACCGAAGAGGATCGAAAGCGCAAAGCCTTGCAGGATGAGCCCTGGCAATAGGTTGGCTCTCATGCCACGTAGGGCAGGGCGCCAGTGGCTTGCCAGCCAAGCGGCATTGGTTCCGTCAGTAGCGACGGATGCGTCGAGCGGCTCGCGCGGTGGCATGCTCCCTTCTACGTTGGGCAGCCACTTCAGACCCAGCAAAAAAGCAGGCGCCGGGTTTGGAGCGGGTCTAGCGCTCACGGTGCTTTGGTGGGATCGCCCATGGCCCAGGCGACGCCGTCGCCGCGATCCATCTTTTCGATGGTCGCCATGTCGTCGGCGTCGATGTCGAAGCTGAAAACGTCGGCGTTGCTCCGAATGCGCTCGGGGTTGGTGCTCTTCGGAAGCACGGGGTACCCTTTCTGGATCCCCCAACGCAGCAGGATCTGTGCCTCGCCCACGCCGTACTTCTTGGCCATGACCTTGAATGGGGAGTCAGGTCGTTCGCCCTCCGCCTTCATTGCATCGGTCTTGGCGCTGCGCTGCCCTTCGACGGCCCTCCACGTGGAGAGCGGGATCAGGCTGCTGTAGGCGATCGGGGTGATCCCGTTGTCGTTCAAGTAGGAAACCAACTCGGGTTTCTGTGACCACGGATGCAATTCGATTTGGTTGGCATGAGGCACGGGTAGCCCCGCAGCTTTCAGTTCTTCGATGTGCTTGATGCTGAAGTTGCTCACGCCGATCGCCCGCGTCTTGCCCTGGCGCTGCAACTCGACGAGCCCCCGCCACTGAGCGAGCCGTTGGTCGCGTTCGTAGGGGGCATGGATCAAGTAGAGATCTACGTAGTCGAGCCCCAGCCGCTTCAGGCTGTCGTCGAGCGCGGTCAGCGTGGACTCGGTGGTTTTCGGCGTTTGCCCCCACGCGGCGTTGCCCGGCCAGAGCTTGGTCGTGACGAAGACATCGCTTCTGCTCAGGCCTCCGGATTGGAGGGCCTGCTTCAGCCCCGCGCCGACGCCCGTTTCGTTTCCATACCCCTCAGCGGTGTCGATGTGTCGATAGCCAGCTGCGATGGCGTCCTCGACCAGTGCGGCGGCTTCCGCGTCGGGGATGAGGTAGGTGCCGAAACCAAGGTACGGGATTTCGACGTTGTCGGTCAGTGTTCGAGTCTTCATGGGTTTCTCCTCGGAAGTCGACATGTGCAGACGATAGCGACTGGGCGGATGCCGCGCCTGCCAGTTCCTCCAAACTGCTTGCCTGATCCTACACGCGCCGCGAAAATCTACCCCATCTGGTGCCGGCTGGTCCATCCTGCCCTCGGAGTGCTGAGCATGACCTTGCAAAGACTCGCAGAACGAGCCGCCGCTTGCTTCTCTGCGGCTCAAAACGAACGAGACCAAGCCGTGGAGCCCCTGCCCGGCACGGTGCTGCTCCGGCACCACAGCCCGACCTCGTTCGAGGCGTCCTTGTACGAGCCGGTGCTATGCCTGATCCTCCAAGGCAGGAAACAAGTCGCGCTCGGCGAGCAAACGCTCTCGTTTGGTCCGGGGGAGTGCCTGCTCGTCAGCCACGACCTCCCTGTGCGTTCCAGAATAACGCGGGCGCCGTATTTGGCGTTGGTCGTCGAGGTCGACGTCGGCACCGTCAGAAAGCTGTACGATGAGGTCGCCGAGTCGGCGCTCGACGGCGCTCATGGTCGTGCCGCAGAAACACACCGGGCGGATGACGGACTGTTGGATGCGTTGTGCCGATACTTGGCGCTGGCCGACTCGCCAGCGGACGCCAAAGTGCTCGGCCCACTCATCTCCAAGGAGATCCACTACCGATTGTTGATGGCACCGTTTGGGGCCATGCTTCGCAGCCTGCTCCGTCACGACAGCAACGCCAGCGCCATTGCTCGCGCCATCGGTCACATCCGCGCCGACATCCGTTCGCCCGTCGTGATCCCGGAGCTGGCGCGCCTGGTCGGCATGAGCGCATCGGCTTTTCACAAGCACTTCAAGACGATCACGTCGACCACGCCCCTGCAATATCAGAAAGAGCTCCGTTTGCTCGAAGCCCGCATCCTTCTCAAAGCCGGTAGCGCATCGGTCACCCGAATCGCCTACGAGGTCGGCTACGAGAGCTCGAGCCAGTTCAGCCGCGAGTACTCTCGCAAATTCGGAGTCCCCCCGAAACAAGACATGGCAATCGCCGCTGACGTCGTTCGTTGAGGCGTCGAGAGTCGTGAGTAGGCGCGATCAACCTTCAGTTGCTAGCACGTCTCATGCCCGCGACGATCTCGACGCCCTGAGCCGAGGTTCACTCCAAATGGAACGAATCGAGCTCGAACTTGGGACCGTCAGAGAACGCCAAACACAGGTCATGCGCCCCTGACGTCTCCGTCAGCGTGCAGCTCAGCGAGGCGAACGTGTCGGCTGCCCCGGTACTCACCACTTCACAAGATCCGATCGACGTGCCGGTCGCACCGCCGATGCAGCCGTCGATGAGCACGTCGATGGTCCCGCCACCCGTGGCGGAAGCCACCTGGACGACCAGCGTCGTCGCGCCGTCGCGAAAGTCCACCTGGGAGTAGGCGACCCAATCACCGTCTTCGATCTGAGCCACGCGTACGGTATCACCGGCGCGACCTTCGACCTCGATGCCGTGCTCTTGGGCGAGTCGCTCAGCTTCGATCTCAGCGAAGCCATCCAGGCACTTGAGTTGGCTCACCGTGGTGTCGTCGGTGGTCATCGACAAGGTCGGGATCGTCCCGTCCGCCGCGTAGGTCAGCTCTTGCACCGCGATGCTGCGGTTGTTCACCTTGTCGACTCCCAGCTCCTGTTGCAGTTTGCGGTTGTGGTAGAAGAGGTAGTGCTTGCCGCCAAACTCGATGACGGAACCGTGATTGTTGTTGCCATTGTTGATGTTGGCGTTGTCCAGCAGCTTGCCTTGGTGCTCGAAGCCGGACATGGGAGAGTCGCCGATGAGGTATTCCAACGCCGCATTGTGGCCCGACGTGAAGTTTGACGAGTAGCTGAAGTAGTACTTGCCTTCGTGCTTGTGCATGAACGAGGCTTCGAAGAAGGCTACGGTCGGGATCGTCGTGGCCATCGAGTCCTTGATGCTGATCATGTCGTCGTTGAGGCGAACCACGCGCGCGTTCTGCCCGCCATTGTCGCCGCCGCCGAAATAGAGGTAGCCCTGCCCATCGTCGTCGATGAAACAAGCGGGGTCGAACAACCACGGAACGTCGGCATTCGGGAAGCTCTTGCTGACTAGGGCTTTGCCCAGCGGATCCACGAAGGGTCCCCCGGGGTCGTCTGCCACCGCGACGCCAATCGCCGAACCGCTGTTGGGAATGTACAGGTAGTACTTGCCGTTCTTGGAGCAGGCGCCGGGGGCGTAGAGGTTGCCCGCCCACGGCAACTCGTTGGCGTGAATGAGCACGCCGTGATCTTGCCAGTTGACCATGTCGTCCGAAGAGTACGCGTGGTAGTCGACCATGTCGAAACCCGATTGGCCATCGACGTCGTGCGACGTGTAGACGTATATCTTGTCCCCGTAGACGATGGCGTTGGGGTCCGCCGTGAAGATCTGCGTGACGAGCGGGTTGTGAGCATGTCCGTTCGGCGTGCAGTCGGACGGGGGCAGTGGCCCGCCGCCGGTCGAGTCTCCACCCGCGCCGGGAGGCTTCCCTCCGGCACCTGTGCCCCCGGCGTTCGAATCTCCGCCGCTCGACTGCGGGCCATCAGTTCCGGGCGACCCGCCGCTCCCCGAATTGCCCCCGCTGTTCAGCGCGGTGTCGCTGGGCTGAGGAGTAGTGCGGTCGGTGGGTGCCGCGCCGGTCGGGGAAGGTCCGCCGGCGCTCGAATTGCCGCTGGGCGGACTGCCGGCAGTGCTCGAATCGCCGACCGGCGAGCTCGGGTCCGCCACGCCGGAGCTCGGGGACGACGCCGTTGGGGACCCCACGGTGACCTCCCCTGAACTCGAAGCCCCGGGATCGCCTTCCGAACAGGCGAGGGCAACAGGCAGCCAAACGAAGAGCACGCGAGGTGGGCGAGGATGAGTGGAAACGCGAGGCATCGAACATCCATACAATCCGAGTGCCACTTCGAATCAGAGGCGACTTTTCTCCCCATGTGGGGGGAATGTTCTCCCGCGGCTCGAAGTCCCCTGGCGGCCACTTCCATTGTACGTTTTCAGACCGCAGGGGAAGTTATTCTCCCCTCCCGATGAGGCCGAAGTGGGCGTAGGTGCGAGTGCTGCTCGGTTGCCAACACCTGCCACGTCACGATTTGGAGCTTGGGCACCGGCAATGAATCCGCAGATCCTGATCGACGCAATTGTCCGACAGACGACGATCCTGATTGCTCGGCTCTCCACGGCGGGAGGTGTTCGTTCACCGCTGGCTCACTTGGCCAACGAGGTCTTCCTCGGTGTTGTGCGAGAGCTCGATCAGCAGGGCCTGGGCAAGAAGGTCATCGCGGACATGTTCGGATTGGCGCTGCGATCGTACCGCCAGAAGGTGCAACGCCTCGGCGAGTCGGCAACCAATCGCGGGGTGACACTCTGGACGGCGGTGCACGACTACCTGTCGGAGCGTGAGTCGGCGACTCGGACCGAACTCATCGCGCGGTTCAGCCGCGATGACGAAGTTTCAGTTCGGGGCATTTTGAACGATCTGACGGAGAGTGGGCTGGTAATCCGCAGTGGCCGAGGCGACAGCACCCGTTACCGCGTCGCCAGTGATGACGAGTTGGCAGAGGTCGGGGGAGTGGTTCAAAATGGGCGCGCCCAGGCCGAGGCAGCCATCGTTTGGCTGAACGTTTACCGCGAGAGTCCGGTGCGAAAGGACCACTTGGTGGATCAGATCGCCTTGCCAGAAAGTGCGACGCTCGCGGCGATCGACACCTTGCTGCACGACGGACGCATTCGCGAAGAGCCGCGCGCGGACGGAACCTACTACCTCACCGACGAATGTTTGATCCCAGTGGGTGAATCCGCGGGTTGGGAGGCCGCGGTGATCGACCATCATCGCGCCGTGCTCAACGCTCTCACCGCCAAGCTCGTCAGCGGTAACCGGGTTTCGGCCAAGGACGACGAGGTCGGGGGCACGACCCTGACGTTTGAGCTCTGGCCTGGGCACCCCTACGAAGCGGAGGTCAGAAGGCTGTTGGCGACGACTCGGACGAACGCTATCGAGCTGTGGGAAAAGGCGAGTGACGTCGAGCCTCCCGCGACCGATACGGGTTCTTACCAGGTGCACTACTACTGTGGTCAGTACGTCGTCGCACCCGAGGATACTGAGCGATGACTTCCCAGTGGATACCGGGCGCGGCGTTTGGACTACTCGTTGCGGCTCTGCTGTCTTGTCAAACCAAGGGTGACGAACGAGCGAAGACGGGCAGTCAGACCAACTGGCTGCAGAGCTGCGATACGAGTGCCGAATGCGGAGGACTCGAATGCCTGTGCGGCGTGTGTCTGCTCGAGTGCACCACAGACGGCGATTGCGGCGACCAAGGAACGGCCCGCTGCGCCCCCGGTATGTCGCTGGCGGTGAGTGAACTGTGCGGCGACGCCCCCGCGCCAATGAACATCTGCCTTCCGCTGTGCCGCGACGGAGACTGTCCGGGCGGGCAAGATTGCGAGGACGGTGTGTGCATCGTGGCCTCCCACGGTGCTGCGTCGATGCTCGACGCCTCAATGCGAAGCGGTTCGATTCCGGACGGCTCAACACCGGGCGCGACTGCCGACGGCGATCGGAACGACTCGGGATTGGATGCGGCTGGACCACTGAGCCTCGAGATCAGCACGGACACGACGTACCAGCGTTTGCTCGGGTTCGGTGGCGGGATCGCGTATGTCGAAGACGACCTCGTCGTTCATCCCGACGCGGACGCGCTGCTCACGACGCTGTTCGGCGATTCCGGCTTTTCGATCGTTCGCATTCGCAACCGGTTCGAGGGCGACAACCAGGACGACTTGCTATCGACCGCGGAGATCCTACAGTCCGCGACGACTGCGCTTGGTCAACCACCGTTGGTCCTGATCAATCAAGGCAGTCCTCCGAATGAGCTCAAAGCCAATGGACAGCGCGGCTGTTCAGAGTTGGCTTCGTGCACCCTTCGAAGCCAAGCCGACGTCGGTTTCGACTACGCGGGGTTGGCAGAGCACTGGCGCTCGTCGCTCGAGGCGCACGCGGCGTTGGGCATCGTGCCGGATTATCTCAGCATCCAGAACAACCCCAACTGGGTACCGGACGCGGGCTCGGCGCTCGAAGCGTGTTTCTTCCTCCCCCAGGAAGGAACCATGACTCTCGACGATGGCGGGCAAGCGATCACTGTTTCCTTTGCGGGTTACCGCGACGCTCTCGAAGCAGTCTCGACGGGCTTGGCATCGCTGGCGTCGCCACCGAAAATCATCGCGCCGGATACATCCAGTGCCGCGGAGTCGGACGGATACACCGAAGTGCTCGCGGCCTCCACCTATGACGTGGTGGGGTTCCACATGTACGGGGCGCAGACAGGCGTCGTCGACATCGCTGAGCTCGAGCGGCTTGGGCGGAGTGCGGAACTCAGCGGGCATACCCTGATGCAGACCGAAATGAGCGCCGACGGGCTGAGCACTGCAATCTTGGCGCACCATGCCCTCACCGCAGCCGGGGCTGAGGCCTATCTGGCAACCGCCCTCGTTTCGACGTCGCCCGAGCCGGACTCCGGGGCGCTGACGAGGCTGACTGATTCAGGGTTCGAGTTGTTGGAGCCGTACTATGCACTGCGCCACTTCGCTCGCTACGCGCGTCCTGGTTGGAGTCGAGTCGATACGCGCGTGTCCGGCGCGCCGCTGCTCGCCTCCGCTTGGCTTTCCCCCGACGAAGACGCGCTGGCCGTGATCGTCATCAATCCCAGCGACACCGAACTGGAGCTCCAGCTCCGACTACCAGCACCGTTCGAGGCAACCTGGCCAAGCGCCGTGGTCGAGCGAACCGTCTTCGGCACGGCTGAGCTCGGAGCTGCATTGCCGCCGTCGGATGAACGAGCGACGTTCACGCTGCCAGGGACCTCAGTCGTGACCGTATCGGTCTCGACCGAGCCGAGCCCCCAAACGCCTTGAGCAGCGCACTGTAACCTCGGATATCATGCCGTCGGGCGCTTCCAGAGGACCAATCAGCTTGCCAATGCACAGAAATGATTTGTCGCGGCAATCAGTATGATTGCCGCTCTACGCCGTTTGCGTCCGGACACCAAACGGCCAGCGCCGCCGCTGCGGCGCGTTGGCCCGTTGCCACACCAGTTGGATCGACGCGCCGCCGCTGGGAGCGTCCAGGATGTGCAAGCGCCCCTGATGCAGCGTCATGATGCGCTTGACGATTGCCAGGCCGAGACCGGTGCCGCGGGTTTTCTTTTTGGCGAGCCGCACGAAGGGTTTGATCACCTTGGGGCGGTCGCGCTCGGGGATGCCGGGGCCGGAGTCTTGGACGTCGACCACACATTCGTGGGTGAACGTTCGCAAGAAGATGGTGATCTTGGGGCCGCCGTAGGCCATCGCGTTGAGCAGCAGGTTCGTCACGGCGCGATCGAACAGCTTTTCGTTGGCGATGATGACTGCTTGTGGATCGCCGTGGACCTCGACGGTCAGATCGTCGGCGGTCGACGTCACTTCATCGACGAGGCGCGTGACGGCGCTGCTGACGTCGATGGTGGTGGTCTGCAGCTCGGGGCGTTCGTAGTCGAACTCGTCGAAGGCAACGTAGGTCAGCAGTTCTTCGAACAGGGTATCGACTTGCCGCAAGTCCGAAACCAGCCCGGTCGCGTCTTTTCGCGCCGCGGGTTCGGCGCGCGCATGGATCTTTTCCACCCGAAAATGCATGCGCGAAATCGGCGCGCGGACTTCGTGGGCCACGGTGCGCAGCAGGTCTCGCTCGTCCGAGAGCAGCTGCCCGATGCGGTCGGCCAAGAGATTGAGCGAAGCGCCTACGCCATCGAGGGCGTCGCTGGGTTCGCGCGTCACGCGGGTGCTGAAGTCGCCCGAGCACATTTGGGTCGACGCCTTTTCGAGGTGGTTCACGCGCTCGGATAGCGGGCGAATGGTCAACCAAGCGGCGAGCAACGACAGCAGTGTCGCGATTCCGACGGCCGCGGGCAAACTGCCCATGCGTCCGTGAGGAATGGGGCCGAAGGCTAGCTGCCCGGGCGTGTCCGGCACGGGAGCTACCACGAACAGGTTGCCAGCGCGCCATTGCGTGCGCACCTCGCCAGCAAGCTCGCCCGGCTCCATCTGCACGCCGTAGCCGAGGATTTTCGAGAGTCGTTTGACTGCGGCGCGCCGTTCGGCGGGAGGCGTTTGCGCGATGGTTTCGGCGTGGATGACCGCGTGTCCCGCCAGCAGCCGATGGTTGGTCGCGTCGACGGATGAATCGAGGAGCAAGCGGGTGATGAGCAGGGAGAGCACGGCCGTTGCGAGCAGTGCCGTCGCTACGCGCAGATAGAACTGGGCCATACGCTAGTCTCGCTCGGGTTCGAGGAACAGGTAACCCACGCCGCGAATCGACTTGATCCATCGCGGGTGTTTCGGATCGTCCCCGAGCTTGGCGCGGACCCGCGCCACGCGGACGTCGATGGTACGGTCCAACGGGTCGTACTCTTGCCCGCAGACTTCTTTCGCCAGCTCGGTGCGGCTCAAGGGCTGTCCGGCGTGAGCATGAAAGTATGCCAGCAGGTCGAACTCGGCGTCGGTCAGTTCCAGTACGCGGCCTCCGAGCTTGGCGCTGCGCTGGCGTTCGTCGATCTGCAGCCGGTGCCGGGATGGCTCCGGGGTAACGGGCGGCGCTTCCGTGCGCCGCAGCAGGGTTCGCACTCGCGCCAGCAGCAAGCGCGGCTCCACTGGCTTTCCCAGGTAGTCATCGGCGCCGATTTCCAGGCCGACCACCTCGTCCACCCAGCCCGAGCGGGCCGTCAGAAATACGATGGGCCCGCCGAAGTTCGGGCGCAGCTCGCGGCAGATCTGCAGGCCGTCCTTGTTGGGTAGCATCTGGTCGAGAATGATCAGGTCGGGTGCAAACTCGTCCATGGCGCGTTCGGCGTTGGCACCGTCGGAGACGACGCTGACTTGCAGCCCGTTGTCGCTCAAGTAGTCGCTGATCAACGCGGCTAGTTCCTCGTCGTCTTCGACGATGAGCACGCGGCGGGCTGGCTGATCCATGGCTGTGTCCATCCTGCTGCCGGCCCTCGCCCGCAGTCTACGGGTGAATTGTAACACAGTGTAACGTTGCGAAACGACAACGGACTGGGTGCCTCGCGTGTTCTAGGTTGGGAGCCTGGAGAAGCGAAAGGACAAGTCATGGAACACGAATCAAGCGGACTCATCAGCATCTTGCTCGGCTTACCGATATTTCAGGCCGAATGGGTGCTGTGGGTGCTCATCGCGCTGTCGTTTGCGTCCGTCGCGGTGATGACTGAGCGTTTTGTGTTTTACCGCAAGCACGCCATCGACGCCTCGGCGGTTCGCTCGAAGCTGGCCGCCTTGTTGGCCGAAGGAGACCTGCAGGGGGCGGCCGACTATCTCAGTGGCTTCGACAGCCTGGAAACGAACACGGTGCTGTTCGGCTTGCGCGACTACGCGCGGGGGCCCGAGGCCGTCGAGGATCTATTGCAGGCCGCGGGCCGCAAAGAGCGCGCGCGTTACGAGTTGCGCCTGAACTTCTTGGCGACGGTAGCAAGCAACGCGCCGTTCATCGGCTTGTTCGGCACGGTGCTCGGCATCATCCGCGCCTTCAAGGATCTGTCGAGCAACATGGCTGAGGCGAGCTCCGCCGTGATGGGGGGCATCGCTGAGGCCTTGATTGCGACCGCCGTCGGCCTGTTGGTGGCGATCCCCGCGGTCGTCGCGTTCAACATGCTCAAAGCGCGAGTGAAACACATCGCCGATGACGGCAACCTGCTGGCCGCCACGCTGCTGGCCTCGCTCAAATCGGCCGAAACCCGGGACGTGGCGAAGAAAGCCGCCTGAAGGAGGAAACATGGCTGCCGACATTTTTCAGGAGGATGACGAAGTCATCGCGCAGATCAACGTGGTGCCGTTCGTCGACATCGTGCTGGTGCTGCTGATCGCCTTCATGCTCACCTCGTCCGCGATCGTGCGAGCGAGTATCGCCGTCGAACTTCCCACCGCTGCCAGTGGTGGAGCGGCCGTGGCCAGCACGCTGAACGTCGTGCTCGACGCCGAGGGTAACCTGTTTCTCGATGGCGCCAAGGTCACGCCTGAGCAATTGGCGGGCCACGTTGCTCGGGCTACCTGGAAAGAGAAGGACCTGCAAGCGGTCATCTCTGCCGACAAGGGCGTCGACTACGGAAGCGTCGTGCGCGTACTGGACGTGATCAAGAGCAACGGCGTCAAGACGTTTGCGTTGAACATTCAGCGCGAGATGTGAACTATGAGCTCCACGCACGAAATAGCGACGAGCGCGCGGGCGACGAACTCGCGTTGGGTCGCCGCTCGTGCCGCCAAACGGCGGGCCACACGGGAGCGCATTCACGCGCGCGTCGTGCACCCGATCGACACGCCGTACCGGGTTCGAGATCCGCTCGAGAGACGGCAGTCGCGGCTGTTCTCGACGCTTGCCAGTGTGCGCCTACTGATCGGGGCGGTCATCATCCACGGCTTGACCATCACTGGACTGGCCCTGGTCAACCAGCTGCTGGGCGACGGTCCCGCGTATCGTCCGCCGGAACGTCTGCAGGTCAGCATCGTCGAGACGCCGCCTCCCAGAGAGGAACCACCCGAAGTCGAAGAACCGCCGGTGGTGGAGGGGATCGTCGAGCCGGAGTTCGAGCGGCAACCCGAGCCGAAGGCAGACAAGCTGCCACCCAAGCTCCCACCCAACGTCCCACAAGTCGCAACACCGGCCCCAGAGACTGCTCAGCCCGAGCCGGAGCGGCGACGAATCGTCGGGCTGAGTCTCGAGTCGACGGTGCAAGGAGACGGCCCCTCGTTTGCGACGGGAACGACGCGCATGGGCAGAACGGAGAAGGTCGCCGCTGCACCGGCTGAAGCGATCAAACCTCCCAGCGCCGGCTCGGTCGGCGGTCCCGTGCAGGTCGCCAAACCCAAGTCCAGCAGCGTGCAACGCGCCGCCTCGCGCATTCCCACTCGCGACACCCATTTCGAGAAACCCAAACGCGCTCGCCCCAGCAAGCCCGGATATCCACCGACGCTCGAGGCCCAAGGCATCGAGGGAACTGTGACCGTGAGCGTGGACATCGCAGCGAACGGCAAGGTCACTGCGGTTCGCATCGTCACGAGCTCGGGTCAGCCCGCGTTCGATCAGGCCGCGCGCAACGCCGCGCTTGCCGAAACCTTCCTGCCCGCACGACGTGATGGTCAGCCCGTCGCGTTCACCCTCACCTACTCCTACCGCTTTCGAATCGAAGACTGACATCATGCGAAACTCGACCTGTGCACGACGCACGCTGCTCTCATCGCTGGGCCTGAGCGCGCTGCTCGGCGCGTGCGGTGACTTTGCCGACGACCGCGAACGGTTCAACGAGCTCGACCGCCTGCGTGTGCTCGCCGTTCGGTCCGAACCCGCCGATCTGGTTCCCGGTGAGACGGCCACGCTCAGCGCGTTGGTTTTCGAACCGAAGGATCGCGACGTTCAATACGAGTGGTCCTGGTGCCCCACGGCACTCGACGAGAGCAACGACTTTCAGTGCGGCGTGCGCGAGAAGGACCTGCGAGACGCTTGGGCGAGTTTGGACACGGACGACGAACTGCCGCGCTACGACTTGGGCTCCGATCCGCAAGCACAGTTCCAACATCTGCTGACTCCGGCGCTTCTGCCCGATCTGTGCGCCGCGCTTTCCGCGGGTCACGACGATCCCGAGCAAGCACTGCTGCTCTGTTTGGTCTCTTTGCAACCCAGCGTGAGGCTGACGGTGCGGACCTCGAACGACGAAGTGGTCTCCATCAAGACTCTGCACCTGCTAGCGACGGAACCTGAAGACGCCGAGCGAAACCTCAATCCCGAGCCGTCCGGCGACGTGGTGGTCCGCTCGCTCGCGAAAGACCGAGACTTGGCGCCCGGCGCCGACCTCGACGCCGGCAAGCGCTACGGCGTGAGGTTCCAGTTCGAAGAAGCCCAGTCGCAGCGCTTTACACCAGTAGATGTGCTGGGAGAACAAACCGACGAACCTCGGCGTGAGACGCTGATCATGACATGGTTCAGCACCCTCGGTGACATGTTTCCCGTCACTGGGGCGGACTTCGGCCACGAGGAGGAGGTAGCCGGCAACAACGGCGGTGTGGAGGGCATCGGCGACGGGGAGCGCACGACGTTCGTCGACGGCAGCAACCGGTTCGATGCCCTACTCAGAAACGGCCTTTCGCTGCCGCTCACGGCTGGACCCGAAGACATCACGCTGATCGTCGTGTTGCGCGACGAACGCGGCGGGGTGGGTTGGGCGACGCACACGTTCGGCGTGAAGGAGGCCAAGTGACGTCCCGGTACACGCAGCGCAAGCGCTGGCAGCCAAGAGCAATCGCGGTGTCGATCATGTTGGGCGTATCGATGCTGAGCGGTGTGGTTCTGGCTCAGAGCCCCACGGCGGAGCCCGCGACCAACCCCGACGCGCCGGCTCCGAGTGAACAACCGGCGCCGACTACTCCGTCGCCATCTCCGTCGCCAACACCCGCTTCGCCCCCGCCCGTAGCCGAACTGGTACCCCCGTCGCTGATCCACGACGTGCAGCCGACGTATCCAGAGGCTGCGGAGCAAGAGGGACTCGCCGCAACGGTCGTCTTCCAGCTCGACATCGACGCGCAGGGGTCGGTCGAAGCGGCGCGCATCGCGCAGCCGTCCGAGCATCCCGGTCGGGGCTTCGAAGAAGCAGCACTCGAAGCGGTCAAGCAGTTGCGATTCAGTCCTGCCACCGAAGCCGGCGTGCCCATCGCCGTGACCATCGGTTACCGCGTTCGTTTCGTGCCAGACGTTCGTCAGACGCCCACGCCCACGGCTGTAGAGCCTGCGCCCGCACCAAAGCAAGCGACCAAAGAAAAGCGCCCCGAGCCGCCGCCGGTCACGGGTCAATTGTCGGGCGCGCTGTTGGAGCGCGGCACTCGTCTGCCGCTGGCGGGGGTGAAGATCACGGCGTTTCGCGGTGAGGGCGACGCCGCTGAGGGCTACGAGACGGAGACGGACGCCGCAGGCAATTTTCGCCTCACCGGTCTCCGTGTCGGCAAGTGGCGGGTGTTGGCAGATCCCGACGGCTACTACCCATTGCGAACGACGGAAACCGTCAAGAAAGATCAGCGCACGGACGTGCGCTACTTCATCGAGCGCAACTCCTACAACCCGTACGACGTCGAGATTGACACGAAGCGCGTACGTCGCGAGGTGAATCACATTTCGGTCGACGCGCGCCAGGCGGAACGCATCCCGGGCACCTTTGGTGACGTGCTTGCGGTGGTGAACAACTTTCCCGGCGTGGCCCGGGCCGGGGGCGCAGGGTTCGGCTCGAGTGGGCTCGTGATCCGCGGCTCGTCGCCGAAAGACTCGCGCATCCTCATCAGCAGCGTGGATGTACCGCTGCTCTATCACTTTGGCGACCTGCGCAGCGTGTTGCCCGTGGGGATGATCGAGAAGATCGACTTCTACCCGGGGAACTTCTCGGTCGAGTACGGCCGTGCGACTGGCGGCATCGTCGACGTCGATCTCAAGGATCTGAATCCGCGCAAGTTCGGCGGTTACGCCGATGCGAACTTCTTCGATGCCAGCCTGTACTTGGAGGTGCCCATCACCGACGAGTTTGCCGTCGCCGTTGCGGGCCGGCGCAGCTACATCGACGTGTTGCTCGAGGCCGCTCTGCCAGATTCTGGCAACTCGCTGGCGGCGCCGCGCTACTACGACTACCAGTTCCTCGCCAGCTATAGACCGTCGCCTGCGCATCAGCTGCAGACCTTCTTCTTCGTCTCCGACGACGAGTTTCGGATCCTGTTCGAAGACCCGTTGGCAGCCGATGCGGAGGTGGTCATCACGGACGTGGGCTTTGGAACGCACTTCTACCGAGGGATCGCCGAGTACAAGTACGTTCCGAGCCAGTCGTTCCAGAACGAGTTGAAGCTCTCGTTCGGCAAGGATCTGAGCGGTTTCAACGTCGGAGAGCTGATCACCGTCGACAGCACCCTCCATCAAGGTCAGGTCAAAGACACGGCGCGGGTCGAGCTGTCCGATCAGTTTGCGCTGCGCGGGGGCGTGGACTACGTCTTTCAAAAGAGCAGACTCGATGCTCGTCTACCCGAGTTGCCGCGGGAGGGTGACGGCAACGTCGACATCGACTTCACCGACACGCGCGATACGAACACCTCCGATACGGCGCACTCGACGGCGGGATTCGCTGAGCTCGAGTTTCGTCCGTGGGAAAACACACTGGTGTTGCCCGGGGTCCGCTTGGACCATTTCGGCCGGACTGGACAGTTTGCGTTCTCTCCGCGCTTGACCCTGCGCCACGATCTGAACGACGAGTGGTCGATCAAGGGTGGTGTTGGGCTCTTTCAACAAGAGCCGACCTTCGACGAAACGGACGAAGTCCTCGGCAATCCCGATCTCGAGCCCGAAAAGGCCATGCACTATTCGGCGGGTTTCGAGTATCGGCCGTTGCCCTACGCGAGCCTGGACGTCACCGGCTTCTACAAGACGATGCACGATCTCGTGGGCCGCTCCGACGAGTTGGTTGTCCGCGACGGCGAAACGGTGCCGCTCAACTACAACAACCAGGCGAGCGGGCGAGCCTACGGCCTGACGGTGTCGGCTCGGCACGAACTGGCCGACAAGTTCTTCGGCTGGCTTGCGTACACGTGGTCTCGCTCGGAGCGCAAAGACCCGGGGCAAGACGACTACCGCTTGTTCGACTTCGACCAGACGCACATCCTGACCTTGATCGGCGGCTATCGCTTGCCGAGAAACTGGGAGATCAGTTCGCGCTTTCGCTACGTGACCGGTAACCTGTACACGCCAGTCACCGGCAGCGTGTACGACTCCGATGCGGACCGATACCGGGCCATCTCGGGGTCAGTCAACTCGGCGCGCGTCGATGGCTTTCACCAGCTTGACATCCGCATCGACAAACGTTGGGTCTACCAGACTTGGATGTTGAACGCGTACCTGGACATTCAGAACGTCTACAACCGAACCAACGTCAACAATCTGCAATACAACTACGACTACTCGGACACGGAGACGCAGCAAACTCTGCCCATCATCCCAGTCTTGGGTCTGCGAGGAGAATTCTGATGCGCCAATCGAAGCTCACTTGCTCTGGTGCCGTCGTGCTCCTGAGCTGTTGGACGACACTCGGCCACGCACAGCCATCGCCAAGTACCTCACCCGCCGTCGACGCCACGGGCGCGCCAGAGCCTTCCCCGGAGCTTTCCGCGGCAACCCCGCCGGCAACCCAAGCCGAACCTCCCAGCCCCGAGGCTGACGACCGCGCTGGCCAAGAGCCCGACGTCGAGACTACGGCAGAGCCGGTAACCACCGACGCTCCTTCCGCTTCGACTCAACGAGCAGTTCGAGAAGAACCACCCCGTCCGGACGCCGGTGCTGATCTCGCCGCTGGCGCTGCACCGCCGAGCGCAGCGGCCGATCCGGCGAGTTCAAACGATGGGCAGAGTGCCGGCGTGTCGGCCGAGCGCACCGAGGTTGTGGCCGAGGCGGCGCCCGGTGAGGAGGACCAAATCCGGATGGCGTACGCCGATCCGTGGGAGCCGCGGCTGGTGCTACCCAAACCCAGTCAAGGTCACATGATTGCGCTGGGCGTTCACGGTGTCGGCGCGATGGCTTCCGACGACGATCGGGGACGCCGCAAACCGACGTTCGGTTTGGGCTACTCGTTGCGCTTCGGGGAGGCGGTGACCGATTGGCTCGACTTGAGCTTGTCCATCGCGTTCTCGTCCACCAACGGCGAGGCCGCGGACAAGTTCAGTTTTGGCCGCCTGGCGGTGCAAAGCCACTGGTACTTCCACGAGCGTTGGTTCGTGCAGGCCGGCTTTGGCGCAACCACCGCACAGGGAGCAGATCCAGAAGATCTCGATCGGGTGCGGGGTCGTTACGGCGCGGTCTACCTGACTGGGCTGGGGACGAACCTGTATCTCTCCGATTCGCACCAGAGCGGAGGCTGGGTTGTCTCTCCAACGGCGACGCTCGAGGTCGGACCCCACGAGCAGTTCACCACCGCCGCGTTGTGGCTTGGGCTGGAGTTCAGTTGGTGGTCGGGGCTGAGCAAAGACAAGCTCGAGCTACCGGTGTCGGAAGCGTATTGAGCTGCCGGTCGCGAAGGCTGGGCCGCCCTCGCACCCTACTCCCGCCCCAGCGCTCCCCGAATATCTCCCGGCGTCATTGGCCCGTGCAGGTACGACAGCGCATGGCGCGGGTGCAGGAGCAACGTGGAGGGTTTTTGGTGAACGTTGCGAACGACGAACCAGCGTTGGTCGAGTTTGCTGATGGTGGTGTGAAGTTCGGCGGGGCTGGCGCCGGGCTCGTGGACGTTGGCCAGGCTGTCGACGACGCGCTGGCGATCCGCGTCGGTTTGCAGGCGCCCCACCGCCCAGAAGCCCGCGTTGGACAGGGCGCGGTAGTCCAGATCCATCGGGTTCTGGCTCGCGATCAGCACCCCGACGCCGAAGGCGCGGCCTTGCTTCATCAGCTGCACGGTGGGGCGCTTGGTGGGAGGGTTGTGCGGATGCGGGGGCAACAAGCCGTACACCTCGTCGAACACGACCAGTGCGCGCAGCCGCTTGGTGCCGCGCAGGCCGCGCGTGTAACTGAGGATCTCTTCGAGCAGCACGCCGAGCACCAGCGTGCGCTCTTCATCGTCGAGGTGGGCGACACTGACCACGACTGCCGGAGTGCGACCCTGTTTGGGGGTCAGCCACTCTTCGACGTCGAGGGACGGCGTTCCCGTCGTCCAGAGTGGAGAACTTGTCGACGCGGTGCGGCAGTCCATAGCCGCCGTGGACCCGGACGGCGGCCCGATGGCCGCTCCGGCGTATCTGTTTGTCCTGATGTCGCGTCCTTGTCCTATGAACCTACTCATGACCGCCGGAACCAAGCTCTGGAGAGTCAAGTGAGCGAAAGCGAGTCGCAGACCGTACGCGCGTGGATCGCTCACGTTACCGCGACGAGGCCGTAACTGGCTGCAACCGCTAGGGGTCAAAGACAGCCGGGAGGTGCGCGTCCGAGCAGAGGCGCTTAGCAGCGGCTACGCCAATCTCGTAGTGCAGCTGTGCATTGGCACCAACGCTCATGTCTCGCACCGAGTTGATGTCCTCGACGCATATGCCGTCCTGCCTCAGCGTGTCGACTTCGAGCTCGATGTCGTAGCGAACGTAGGAGCCGCGAATGCCTCCGCCGTCCAGGCTGAGGATCCGCTTGGGCCGGGTGAATCGAGGCGCGTGAGAAGCTCTTGACTCGAGGACAACCCTCCGGGCGCGGACGTTACATCGAATGTCGAATGCGCTCCAGCGCACGGCGCTTGCCGTGCTCGAAGCCGACAGGTAAGTGACGTGCCCAACGAAATGAGCGAGAGCCCGCTCCCCCTGCCTCAAAAATCCAACGACGGCAGCCCACCCTCTCCCTGCAAACACCGCCACAGGTATACGGCCACTCCGAGATCACCCGTCCAGAGGCTGTAGCGGCCTTGTTTATATGTCTCACGCGCCGCGGCCACCTGCTGAATGCTGTGCATCGCGAAGCGGCGCGCGCGGTCGAGCCATCGGGAGTCGCCGGTGCGGCTGAACAGGGTGAGCAGGGCAGCGCCGTTTCCGGCGGTGCCGTGGCACAGGCTGGGACCTTTGCGTAGTGGCCCGGCTCGCCAAACGAGTTCGCCGCCTTTGACGAGGAGGTCGTCGAGGTCGTCGTTTGGGGGAGCCGGACCAAACGCGGTGATGATCCCCGGGGCGCCGTGACACCACTGAACCAAAAAGTGATCGATTTCGGGCACGGGGGGCCAATTGGCGAGGTCTTCTTGGATCGTCGCGGTCGTGCGAAGCGTGTGGACTGCTCGCTGAAGAACGAGCTCCGCGTCCGCGTTCGGCAACCAATGCAAGGCGCGAAGGTACGCGAATACGTTGCCCGCAAAACCATGGCCCGCGCCGAGTAAGGGTTCCGTCCTGCCGTAGAGGTCTTGTATCCACAGATCGCAGCCACAGCGTTCGGAGTGCAGCCACACACTGCTCAGAAAGGCGAGGTTTCTCGAAACTGCCTGTCGCCAACGCGTGTCGCCGGTGAGCTCGTCGGCAAACATGGCCGCGATGACCGTGCCGGGCGCTCCCCAAAGGGCTTCGAGCGTTGGGTTCTCGATGTTGCTCTCGACCACGTCGAACAGGCGATCGAGCCAGTTCTGTCGCTGCTCGGCGCGCAGAGCAACGAGCAGCACGCCGGCTTCGCCGAGAAAGTACGACGGCACATGTGAACCCGTGTCCGGCGCGGAATCGTAGAGCGCCGGCAACGCGGTCGCCCAGCGCTGCAGTCGATCGTCGTTTGGGATGGCGCCTTGCTCTGCCAAGTACGTCAGTGCCCAAAGCACTCCAGCCGCGCCCATGTACAGCGTGCGGCCCTCGTCGATCGGCCCGTCCTCGAGGGGGTGAGCCGGCCACACACCATCCCGCGAAGCGGCGATGGCGTCTGTCGCGATGGTTGCGATCGCCTTCTTGGCCGCGTCAGCGTCCCATGGAACGTCGGTGAGAGGTTCGTGACGGTCCGGATCAAAGAGAGTCTGCATGCCCCTACAATCAGAAGGGAGGGCGTGAGCCCACCTGATGACCGGGGTTTAACCCGCTGGGGTCCGCGCGACAAGCCCCCCATTTCCGCCCGCACTTTCAGAACGTCATTCGCTTCGGGGCTTGGCCGCCGTTCTCCGAACGCCGAAACGTCCCGGGAGGTACACCCAGAGCCTTCTTGAACATTTCGATGAAAGCGCTGAGGCTGTTGTATCCCACGGTGAGCGCTACGCTGGTCACGTCCTCACCTCTTTCGAGCAGCTCGGCAGCGATGATCAGGCGCAGTTGACGTCGCCATTCTGAGAAGGTCATGCCCATCTCCGAGAGAAAGAGACGTTCCAGGGTCTTCACACTGACGCCAGCAACGCTGGCCCATTGTCGTGCACTTCTGGGATCACTCGGAGACTCGGAAAGGGCGAGCGTGACCTTCTGTAGGCGCGGGTCTCTGGCGTCGGGCAGACCGAGGGGGCATGGCTGAGCCGCCACGAGTTCGTCGAGCAGCACTTGCAGTTTGCGAGCGACCGGCGGACTGGGCAACGCGCTTTCGTCCTGGATCACGAGGTGCTCGATCAACACTGCCATCAGAGGCGTGACTCGAAAGACGGAGCACTCCGTGGGCAAGTGAACACAGACCGACGGATGGAGGAAGAGATTCTTGAGGACCGCTCGACCTGGAAAGAAGCACGAGTGTTGCACCTCTGGGGGAACGAATAGCAGGTGCGAGGACGGCAACAGCCACGTGTGTGTCGCAGCGGAGAAACGCATCGTTCCGCTGGATGCATAGACGACTTGTGCTCTCGGATGGGCGTGAGGAGCGGAGCACCCAGCACTTTCGACAGTCGTCGAGAGT
>QJWJ01000203.1 GCA_003235365.1 Deltaproteobacteria bacterium | reverse complement strand
GTCGACTTTGTCAGGCGGGGTCACGTTGAACGGCTGCCCGAGGGTGATGTAGATCCTGTTGTCGGGTCCGATCACGCACGCGCGCGCGGTGTGGTTGTACGACTCCTCGTCGGGCGGAATCAGCTCGCCCTGCTTGACGATCGCGACCGCGACCGTGTCCGGGCTCTCCATGAAGTACTCCGCCGCCGGGAACATCATCACGCGGTTGCGCTCCGCGATGAACAGGAACCCGTCGGGCGAGTAGCACGCACCCGCGGGGATATCGAACTTCACGCTCGGGCTGAACTCCTCGACCGTGTCGGCGACGTTGTCCATGTCTCGGTCGGTCACCGACCAGACCGTGCTCTTGCGCGTCCCGACCCAGACGGTGGCCTTGTTACGGCTCACCGCCATCTGCCGCGCGTCGGGCACGATCGCGAACAGCTCGATCTTGAAGCCGTCAGGCAGCTTGATGCGTTGCAGGACCTTCTTCAGGTTCTCCGCGTACTGGCCTCCTTGCGGCACGCTTTTGCCGGGTTGCGTATCAGTGCGCTTGAACGAGCCCAGCTTCTCGACGTTTGCCTCGTCACCCTTCGCAAATGCGGCGCCGGCGCAAAGCGATAGTGCCAAACCAACCGCTGCCGATAATGCAGTGCGTCTCATATAGTCTCCCCCTCTTCGTTGATTCCGATGCAACTGTGACAGGAAATGCAGCTTCGGAAACTGCGGCCGCCACGCAATCGCAATTCCGGGCCACGATGGTCCTCCCCCGGTTGCGCGCGAGTCAAGAGTTCGATATTCGGTTTCGTGTCTGCTGCGCAAGGCGAATCGCATTCATCGTGAATGCTGCGGTGCAGTCGCGCATCCCGGGAGACATTCGTCCGTCATCGGGCGAATTGCGCGCTTTGACCATGAAACGAGAAAGGTCTTTCGCCGAATCCGGGCGGGCAGTCGCGGCGAACCATGGTCCTTGAGGCGGAGACGCGGCTACTCTTCGGCGAGAACAACCGAATCCACTTCGTAGGCGAGGGAGGACTTCATGGCATCAAGGCGATTCATCGTTTGCTTCGACGGAACCTGGAACACGCCCGACAAGGGCGCGAATCCGACCAACGTCGTCAAGCTGGTGCGCGCGATCCGGAACGAGGCCGGGGGCGTTAGCCAAGTCACCTTTTACGACAAGGGCGTCGGCACCGGGGGCCCGCTCGACCGGATCGCGGGCGGCGCGTCAGGCGAGGGTCTGACCGAGAACATGATCGACGGCTATCGGTTCCTCGCCAACAACTACGCCGAGGGCGACGAGATCTACGTCTTCGGATTCTCCCGCGGGGCGTACACCGCACGCAGCCTGGTTGGGTTCATCGGAGTCGCGGGCCTGATTTCGCCGCTTCAGCTGGGCAGCGGACTTAAGGAAGCGATCGCAATCTACCGGGACGCCTCGCTCGACGGCGGGCAGAAGCTCGAGAGGATTCGCACGCTCGATCTGAAGCGGACCGAGGGCGTGCGCATCCGTTGCGTCGGTGTTTGGGACACGGTAGGTTCGCTGGGAATCCCCGGCGATCTCGGGCGCCGTTTCCTGGGAGGCAAATTCGACTTCCACGAGGTGCAGCTCAACGACAGGGTGGATGTGGCGCTGCACGCCGTGGCGATCGACGAAAAGCGCAGCGCGTTCGCGCCGACGCTTTGGGTGCGGCCGAAGGATACGCAGCCGGCCTCAGGGCAGACCGTCGAGCAGGTCTGGTTCTCCGGCGTGCACTCGAACGTGGGGGGGTCGTATCGAGACGCCGGGCTCTCGGATGTAGCGATGGACTGGATGGTCAAGCGCGTGGGCCGGCTGACGGGGCTCGCGTTCGATTCGGGCTATCTCGGGGAGCACGTCAAGCCGGACGCCTTCGCCAGGGGGGTCGAGAGCCGGTCGGCGATGTACAAGGACAGCGTCGTGTATCCGTATCAGCGCCTGATCAATCAGGTCGTTCCGAAGGGCAAAGGCTTCGGCGAGTGGTTCAGAACCAAGTTCCCAGCGCTCGATCGGCGGAACATCCCGCCGGACGGACTCGCGACGGTCAACGAGATGCTGCACGTCTCGACGCTCGAACGCTGGACCAAGCCCGTCATGCACGATTGCCCGGAGGACAAGGACGAAAGCCCCCGCGACTACCGACCGCCGAACCTGGAAGCGCTGGTCCGCGCGCACCAGGAGGGTCGTGCTTCGATGCCCGTCGTCGGATGGGACGGCGAGGTCATGGCCGAGAGCGCCGTGCCTTGGCCGCGGGTGTAGTCGAGCGTTTCGAATTCCGTTCGAGCTCGCCGAGCGGGTTGCGTCCCGCACTGTGAAAGTGCCGCCGGATCCCGAGGCCCATTGGGTAACATGCGGCGCTGCCGCAACTCGACCCCCTCTAGCCCATGTCCCATCCTTTGCTCTTCAAGCCTCTTTCAATCCGCTCGCTCGAGCTCAAGAACCGCATCGTAGTAGCGCCGATGCACCAGTACGCGGGCGTCAACGGCTTCGCCAACGACTGGCACCTGATGAACGCCGGACGCTACGCCGCCGGCGGGGCGGGGCTGGTGGTCATGGAGTCGACC
>QJWJ01000198.1 GCA_003235365.1 Deltaproteobacteria bacterium | reverse complement strand
GTTGGTTGCTTGCGCGGCGTTTTCCTCAGGAATATGGTTACTTGTCCGAACACGGATGTAGGCATCGATTCCTGATGGCACTGGCACTGCGATTCATTTCCGGCAAGTACCAAGGTGGTCAGTTTCCACTGGAGGAGAATCGCGAGATCGTCGTAGGGCGTTCGAGTGATCTCGACATGGTACTCGTCGAAGAGCTGGTTTCGCGCAAGCACGCACGAATGATGCTGCGCGACGGCAGGCTCGAACTCGAAGATCTCGGTTCGACCAATGGCACGTTCGTCAATGGCGAGAAGATCAGTAAAACCACCGTCAATCACGGCGACCGGATCCTGATCGGGAGCAACATTCTGCGGGTCGTCTCGACGGCAGACGAGCCGAGCTCGCGAAACGACAGCAGCTCGTCATCGTCGAGTCGTCGTGCCGTGCGTCGTCCGCTGGGCGCTTCGTCGTCCGAGTCGCGAATGAGTGGTGAGCTCAGCGAGATCCCCCTGCCGGATCTGCTTCAGTTGTTCGGCACTTCGAAGAAGGATGGCGTGCTGCTGGTCGACACCGGTTCGGAGATTGGTCGAATCGTCCTCAAGCGCGGGCTCATCCACTACGGGCAAATCACGACACCTGAGGGGCAGGATCTCGGTCTAACACCCGGGAAGGCGGTGTACCGCGTGTTGTCTTGGGACGCGGGGTACTTCGAACTCGACCCGCCGTCGGAGGAAACCTACGACGATCCCCTCGAGTTGTCCGCTCAGGCGGTGCTGATGGAAGCGTTCCGTCAGAAGGATGAGCTCGAGCGGTTCAGCGACAAGATGCCCGTGCCGAGCGCGCAGCTGCTCTTGCCGATCCCGCTCGAGGCCGTGCTCTCGAAGCTGAGTGGGGCCGAGTTGGACGTGTGGCAAGCGGCCATCAACGTTGGTACGGTTTCCGGCTTGATGAATGCCAGCCCGCTGACGGATCTAGACACGGCCAAGGCCTTGGTGAAGCTGCTGGACGAGCAGTACTTGCACGTCGCGACCGACTGACGTTGGGGGGCGGGTATTGAGTGGCTGGCGGGGCACCGCGCAGTGACGTCGCGGTCGTGCCCACGACACCCCCCTGTCGTTTGGCGAGCTGTTTCAAAGTAAGCCCTCCGCGGGATGCCTACGTTTCAAAGCATCCGCAGCCGGCGCAAGAGCCACAACAGACTCACGGCGATGCCGATCGTTGCGATCCAAAACAGGTGGTAGCCGTAGTGCCAGCCCAATTCGGGGATGTAGCTGAAGTTCATTCCGTACACGCCAACCAAGAAGGTCAGTGGCAAGAATATGACGCTCACCACCGTCAGACGCTTCATCACCTCGTTCGTGCGGTGACTCACGAGTGACATGTACAGGTTGAGTGACTCGCTCAAGATGTCGCGATCGACGAGAAGATCTTGAAGTACGTGTTCGACCGCGCCGACCATGTTTGCAAGGAATGGCTGAGTAGCGGAGCTGATGAACAGGGTCTTGCGTGACGAAAGCTCCGTCAACACCGAACGTGCAGGCAACAGCACCTTGCGCAGGTGGAGTAGGTCCGCACCCAGCTCCGAGATCTGGGTGAAGACGCCGTCGTCCACCTCTTCTTCTCGCAGCTCGGTTTGCAGCCGCTCGACCCGTTCTTCCATCAGCTTCTGCACCGAGAGGTAGTTGTCGATCAGGTCGTCCCAGATCTCGTAGACGAGGAAGCTGAGGCTCTGCGCGAACCGCTCGAAGTCGGCGCGGTAGTGCTTGAACACTTCCGAGAGGAACAACACCGGCCCCCGGTGAATCGTTATCAGGGCCCGCTCCATCACGATGACATCGACGCGTTCGAGTTCGAAAGCCACGCCACTCGGACGGCAGCCCGACACGACGAAGTGCAGGCAATCCTCGAATCGAGCCAACCGCGTCAACGGCTCGTTGTATAGAGCGTCTTCCAGGATCTCCTGGGAAACGAGATTGAGCGCCGACAGCGTGGCTTCAGCGCTCGGGGGGTCCTCGACGTCGAGGTCCATCCAAACGGTCTGGCCTCGGCGTAGCGCGTCGAGCGCCTCCTCGAAGGAGATGCCGCGCTCCGTCTTGGCAGAGAAGTCGAGTACGACGGCGCGCACGGCCATCCCATTGGCTTGCGCATGCTCGGCGTTGGCGGCCACCGCTGGACACCTAGCACCGTCCGTTGGGTCGTTCCCAGTTTGCTGCCAAATGGTTGGACAGGGTCCGGCGGTTCGAGTCTGTCACTGTGCCACTTCACGGCACGGGTCAGAGGGGGCCAGCGCCGCGGCACCAAACCCGCGAGGTCTCGCGCCGCTGGGCACCGCTGGGCGTGTCGTGGGAGGCCTCGGTCGCCTTTTAGCGCCAGTTCGCGGGACCGTAGCCGAGCAAAGTGCTGATTTGCACGTCGGCGTCCAGCAATCCGACGTAGCGGCGGAAGCGCGTGGGCGCGCCGTCGTCTTCCGTTTCGATGCGTGCCCCGGACTCGTCGAGCGCAAGGGTTGGGCGCCCGAACTCGTCCATCACGATGTTGCCGTCGTCGTCGCGCTCGACCTCGTACGCCTCCGCGAGCAACGTGTTGGCACGCATGAGCATGCGACTTCCGATACCCTTGTCCACTTCCCTGCCGTACAGGCTCTCGGGACCGTACTTCCGTGCGATGTAGGTGATACCGGAGTCCGGGTCGGTGAACCTCACCTGCTCTGCGTCGGGCAGTTCGAACTCTCCGCTGATGGATCCGTCTACCCAGATTCGCAATTTGTTGGACAGGGTCAGGTCGCCGTTGGCGCGGCCGAACAGGTAGGCGTAGATGATGGTCGGTACCTGCTGGTTGTAGCCGAGGTTCGGGAAGATCTCGCGTGTGTCCTGAGGCAGGTCTGCCGGCGACTCCGACGTGATGTCTCGCGACACGAGTTCGGGAGTTCCGCTGCTCGAGATGTACGGAGAGACCGTCTGCCAGTCCTCGGCAAGCACACCACCCAACAGTCGATCGACGCCTGAGGGGAAATCACTGCGGAAGTTGATGTTCAGGCCGCGTCGGTCCAGGTAGATGTCACGACCAGTAGAGAAGAACACGGCTCGACCGTCCGTCAGCGCGCGCGAAGCGAGCATCTTCTCCACGGAGTAGCCGGCGCGATTGACGTAGTCTTGGTACATCCACGAGCCGCCGCCGTTGGGGCTCGAGTCGAACGACGGCGATAGGTAGCGGCCATTCGAGGCATCGAGTTCGAACAGAGTCCCGTTCTCACCAATCGCCTGCAGATCGAACACGCCCATGTCGTCTTGCGGGGCGGCGCCGTACGATCCGGGTTCCGGCACCAAGAAGTTGGCAGCGATGGCGTGGAACATCTCCGCTTCGGCGAGCAAGTACGGTCGCAGCTCGTTGTCGTCCTGCCGGAGCTCGTCGAAGAATTCGCCCCAGGCGGGGACCTCGTTCGTGATGTCGTTGTAGAACGCGTTCGTGTACGAGATGCCCCAGTGATACGAACGTAGACGTTCGTAAAACATCCGTCCCGTGTACGACGGCAGGTTCCAGTCGGTCCATTGTCGACGATGACTACGGAAGTAGACGAACGGATAGTTGTACTCGTTCTTGCGAATCGTCTCGACGGTCACTTCGTACGGATCCGCCCCTGAGTCGAACGGGTTGACGTGCAGGTACGCATTCATCATGTCGCCGCCGAACCGGTACGGCCAGCGAACGTTACCCGACGCCGGTACGTTCTTCCCGCCCAGTATCCGCCCCTTTCGGACCCGCAGATCTTGGCGAAGCGACAAAGTCGGATCCGCGGTGTCGACGAAATCGTCCCAATGTCCGTAGTCCTTCGGCGGTGGCATGCACACCTTGCCGTGAACGATGCGCCACTCGGCGGTCTCCTTCTCCTCCTTCGAGGCATTGCGGCAGCGAGCGGGATCGAACAGCGTCAACTGCCTGGCAAGCTCCGTGTAATGCAAACCGTCGAAGCCTGTCGTCGTGATGTCTTCGCTCAACTGCGTGGCGCTGAATCGCTCGTAGTTCGCCTGGGTCGTCTGAGGGATGCTGCTGGCGTCGTAGGTCTCCAGCACGCGCCCGTACAGCGCTCCCATCGCCATCAAGTCGTACTGGCCCAGGCCCACAGTCTCGAAGAAGCGCGTGTTCTGATACTCCATGGTCGAGGTGTGACCGAAGTAGAAGATACCCGGTCGGGGCTCGCTGGCGATGCCCAACTCGTCGTCGGTTTCCGGGTCGAGATAACGAGGGCCCATACAGGTGTCGCGGTCCGCACTCGTGACGTTGCCGGTACGGGGCTGGCCCTCGCAGCTGGTGGTGGAAGTGCCTTCGTGCGTCCGCAACTGCCAGTATTGGGGATTGTAGTTCTGCGCGTCGTAGGACGACGTGAAGTTGTGGAGCAAGCCCAGCGAGTGTCCGAGTTCGTGCAGTTGGATACCCTTGTAGGTCTCCTTCCACATGTCCTCGTAGATTAGCTTACCGAGCTCGGCGCTCGACGCGCTGGGGTACTTCTGGCGATAGAACTGTCCGACACCGTACAGATCGGGACTGCCGAGGGCCGCGTTGGGGTTGACGTGGCAGATGCCGCGCAGGCCCAGCTCCGAGAACAGCTGCTTGTCGAGTTGGGTCAGTTTGCCCATGTCATAGCCACGCAGCGGCGAGGCGACGTCGAGAATGGCTTCGGTGATGGACGTGTTGGGGTTCATACCCATCGCATCGACCAACCAGTTCCCGTTGACCATTTGGGCTTCGAACTCGCTGCCGATCAGTGGTTTCGCCAAAGCTTCGAGACGGAGCAGCTCGTTGCTGCCCATTGCCGGATCGGCGGTGAGCTCGGATCTCAGTTGTAGGTAGGCGTGCTTCGGGTTGTCCGCCTGCATGCCCGAGAAATCGAACTGCGCTTGTTCGGCGAGGTGCTCGAAATCGAGGGATTCGAGCCGCTGATCGATCTGCTCTTGGGTCAACCCCATCGACGTCCGGCCAGTGCGCAGTGCCTGTTGATAGCGAACCGCCGACACGCCGTTGACGATGTCCGACAGGTCCAGCTCCCCGAGCCCGACCAAGGCGATGTCTCTGGCGCGACCGGCTCCGACCGTGGCGCTGCGCCCGACCGTCGTCGCCGCGGCACCGAGGATCTGCCCGGTCAACGGATCTCCGCGCCAGTTGCCGATACCGCCGTACGGCGCTTCGGTGTTGTACGGCCAATAGATGATGAAGTTCTTGCGAACGTCGCCGACTCGGGCGCGCAGCCCTTCTTCACCACAGACGTCGGGGTCGTAGTCGCGTACGGGGTTGTGGCACATCACCAGGACGTCGGCTGCGTCCTTCGGAGTCGCGGTGCCCCAACCGCCGTACTTGATCATTTGGATCTTGTCGCGTCCGGACTCCGTTTCGAAGAACTTGCCGTGACAGTCGTTGCGGTTACCTCCCGTGCGCCGGCACTCCACCTCTCTGGCTCGTGCGACCGAGTGCTGTAGCGCCTGGTTCCAGGTTTCGATCAGCGCCTCGCTCGCACCGGGTTCGCCTTCGCCCGGCGACTGCAATTCGTCGGGCATTTCCGGATTGACGTAGTACGCGACGGGCGCGACCTCGCGGTCGCGGTAGGGGATGGTGCAGCGGTTGCGTGGACTGCATTGGGAACCCTCGGAGCCGTCGTATTTGGTATCCGAGTTCTCGCATTGATCGTCGGTGCCGTTTTCGTCGCCGTCGCGGCGCGCGTCGTAGTTGCACGGCACGCTACAAGTGCCGGAGTCGAGGCACGTCGCGCCCTTCGCGCAATCGGCGTCCGACTCGCATGATCCGACGGTCTGGTGACTTTGCTGCCAGATGTCGTGGATGTTCATGTAGCGGCGCAAGCCGTCGTCGATGTACCCATAGGCCTCCTCGTAGTGCTCGCGAGGAGGCGTGATGATGCCCAGGCTGCCGGAACTGCCGATGCCGCCCGGATTGCCGAACACGTCCAGTGCTGCCTTCGAGTTCTCGAAAGGTTCGAAATCGTCGTCCGGGTCGGCCTTGTCGACACGCCAGTATGACGCGCGGACCACGGCTTCCTGTGGGTCGCAGGAGTAGATGGCAGAACCAGTGAACATACCCATCAGCAGGCACATCGGGACCTGCCAGCGCCCGAAGTCCAAGTTCAGCGGCTCGACCAGGAAGTGCGAGGTGACGTCGAAGTAGCCGTCTTCGGCGTCGAAGTGCGGCGCATCGTCGTTGGAAGGGTCGCTCTCGAAGTACGCGACGGGGGTCAGCTTGATGTCGCCGAATACCTGGCCGTAGAACATGCTGGTCCAGGCAGGGGAGTTGACCAGGTTCTCCGACCAGTCCACGCGAAAGAACCGTCGTTCGTGCCACGGCCGATCACTCGAGATCTCTTCGACGACGTTGAGCTCTTCGCCAGTACTCGGATTGTACGCGTTACGGATGTCGAAGTGGCTGTCGATGCGATACGCCGCCAGCACGTCGCCGTTGGGCTCGACCGATGTACCCCTGTTGGCACCGTCGACCACGGCGTACGCGCGGCGAGCGAACAGCATGTTCTCGGTGATGTGCCAGCGAATGCGTTCCAAGCCGCTTGCTTGGCTGATGCCGACCAGCTCTTGGGACTGCGAAGCATCGACCACGAAGTTGCGTGAGAAGAACACCGGGTCGTCGGCGGGGTCGGCCAAATCCCCAACGAAAAACTCCTTATCCAGGGCGTTGGCCTGAACTCGATTGATGGGGTCGCGCTCTTCTGCGCAGCCAGCGGTGTGGATGAAGAGGCTGCTAACCAGCGCACATTGATACAATCGTCGAATCATCATGGAAGCGTCCTGCCGGCTCGTGATGCCGGACCTCGGAGAACCGGTCCCCAAACGCGGAAGCAACGTGTCGGTTCAGGGCGCGTCGGGTCGCCCAGACGTTGCTCGTTGCGCGTGTGCTGTTCTTGGTTCTCCTGCATTGCTTGGTCACCGATTTCGAATCGGTCCTGAGAGTGTGCGTCCAGCAATTGCCAAATGCGACAACGCCGGTTGCTTTGCGGTTGTGCGAGTACGACCGTTGCATCAAGCGCACCGGTCGTGTGCACCACGGCGGAAAACTTTGAACGACTTTGCAGTCGTTTGCTTCGTGAAAGTGGTCTCCAACTGGCCGCAGGCGAACGACAGCCATGCACGCGTTTTAACGCTTCGGGAGCAACTGCGGCGTCGCGCGCAAAGCAGCGCACGGGCCCAGACCGTCCGCGGCGCTTCCGCGCGCGTTCAGGTCCAGTGTCCGCCCTTGACCGCCGCGGGATCGACCTCGCGGATGCGCGGCCCGATCGCTTCACGAAACACCCGTTCGTTGTCCGGATCGTAGTCGTCCAAGTCGAAATCGAGCGCGACTTCCATCGTGATCGCCAAGATTCGAACGAACATCGCGAAGCTCGAAGCGCAGAGCTTGTGTTGCCAGACGTCCGTGCCGCTCATCGCGGTGTACACCGGGCAGTCGCCCTCGGCGTCGACGTTGGCGACGTCGAGGAAGTACGGGTCGCCGAGCAGGCCGCTGCGGCCAATCAAGATCCAGCTCGGGCGCCACCCATTTTTCGTTGGCGTTTCGATCCGCTCGCCGGAGTCATCGAGGCAGAATTCCTGTTGTTCGGTCTCGAGGTCCCCGGTGCCAAACAGCTGAATCCGCTCGGAAGGGGTCGCCGTCTCGACCTCGATTGGGTCGCACTCGGCGAGGAATTCCGCGTACCGCCGAGGCAACTCGAAGCGGCTCTTGAGGTGCGCCAAAGCGGCGGGATCGGCTCGTCCAAAGGACGCGGGGAGTTCGAGTTTTTCCAGCGAGGTCTTGAGCGCTGAGATTGATTCTTGGAGGTCGGTGTCCACTAGGCGAACCCTCAACAGGGGACCGGAGAAACTCGACTGGTCTGCGAGGCGGTCGAAATTCGTTAGTCTGCGAATCTAGACCAATCTCCAGGCGGCGCAGACCTTTTGCGGGAATCAAACGACTTTTGGTAGCACATTGGCCGGTCAGTCACCTCTGGGGTGCTCGCCACCGACCTGACCGGGCATCAGGCTTTCGACCGTTCGGCTGGTTGGCTCGTGCTCGAGCGTGTGGAGCGCCATTTCGAGTCGCGCCACCCGCGTCGGGTCGCCGTGCTTCTGAGACAGCTCGATCGCCTGCCGCAGGTACCGCTCCGCGGCCGCCTGCTTGCGTCGCCGCTTGCTGGCCAGCGCGAGACTTTCGAGGATTTCGACGCGCGCGACCTCGCTGCTGCCTGTGCCGTCCAGAACTTCGAGCAAGACCCCCTCGGCGTCGGAGAACCGACCCATGCGATTGAGCGCTTGCCCCAGCTTGCGCCCGAAGATCGCGATCGCGCGCATCGGGTCGTCCAGTTCCCCTTTGTAGAGCTCTTCGCGTGCGAGCTCCAAGCCGCGCCTCAGGTGTTGGCACGCGGTGCGATCGTCACCCCGCGCCTGGGCGCGGGTCGCGAGTTGCTCGAGCATGAACAGGGCACCCGTCGAGTCTCCGGCTTGGGAAAAGTGGTGGCTCAGAGCCTCCATCGGAGCGCCTTCGATCTGCAAGACTCGCGCGGCTTGGTCGTGCAATTCGCGTCGGACCTCCGCTGGGATGGCGTGCAGGCACAACTCTTGAACCAGCGGGTGGCGCAGCGACAACTTACCGTCTGCGCTGCGCTTCACCAGCCTGATGCTTTCCAGCCCCGTCACTACCGTTTCGTTGAGCGCTTCGGTGTTCAGGATCGACGAGAGCGTGGACGTGGTGACGTTCTCACCGAGGACCGACAGCGCTTGCACGTATCGCCGCTGTTCTGGTTCGAGCCCGGCGAGCCGCAACGCGATCAAATCGGCGAGGCGCGCTGGCGGGATGTTCCCGCTGTCGACACCGAATGCGAGCGCTTCGTCGACGTACAACGGAGGTATCCCGCGGTTACCCACTTCGACCAAGGTGACGCCCACGGCCCGCTTGCTGCCCTGGACCAGCAACTGCGTCGCCATCGCCGCAGACAGCCCGGTCAGGACACGCATCTCGTCCTCGGGCCACTCGAGGCGGATCGCTGGCGAATGGGCGCCGACGAGCAGCATCGACGCCTTGGCTGGATCGATCAGATAGTCTTCCAGAGCTTGCCGAGTCAATCCATCGACCCGCTCCAAGTCGTCGATTGCCAGAACGATCGGGTGCCGTTGCTCTCGGGATGCGATGTCGATCGACCACTGCAGCACTCGGGCGAATGATGCGCGGCGTTCTTGGGCGTTCAGCTCGCTGTTCACGGGGCGCCCGAAGAGTTCGCCCAACGCGTAGCGCAACGCTGGTTCGTCGTTCGCGCGGTTGAGGTACTCTCCCGGTACCAGCTCGGTGACGACGCCGCGTAAGGTGTAGCCAGCAACCTCTGCCCAGTACGGATCGGGGTTGACGATGAAACAGCGCCCTGTCGAGGCGCGGACCTGCTCCGCAAACTCGTTGAGCAAGCGCGTCTTGCCAACGCCCGCTTCCCCGATGAGCCGCAAAGTCCTGCGACCATCTGCTGCCGCTGACCACGACCGATGCAGCGCGGCCAGGTCGTCTTCGCGACCCATCAGCGGCAGTTGGTGACTCGTCGCACGCGCTTCCGACTGTTGAACGCCGCTGAGGCGCGCGCCGCAGTCGTAGCAGAAGCGGGCGCGGGGCACGTTGGCCGAGCAGCTCGGGCACTCGACGAACTCCTCGGGTGCGCTCGGCGACAGCGGTACCGGTGAGCGGATGTCTCGAAGCGAGTCTTCCAGCGCGTCGGCGAACTCGATGGCGTCCTGGTAGCGGTCCGCCGGGCTCTTCGCCAAGGCCTTCATCAAGACCGCCAGCAGCCCGTCGGGGATGTCTCGCCCAGGGGCCAGCTCTCGCGGGTCCGGAACGGGATTCTTGATGTGCATCAGCACGACCTGAGTCGGCGTGTTGCCTTCGAAAGGCAAACGCCCGGTCAGGAGCCAGAACAACACCACACCGACGGCGTACAAGTCGCTGCGACCGTCGATGTCATCGCCCCGGCCTTGCTCCGGAGCCATGTAGTCGGGGGTGCCGCAGACGATGCCCGGAGAGGTGATGCTCGTCCCTGGAGGGCCCGCCTTCAACTTTGCCAGCCCAAAGTCGACGACTTTGACGAAGTCACCACCGCGGCGCAGCGGTTCGAGGACGATGTTCTCGGGTTTGAGATCTCGGTGGATGATCTGATTCGCGTGGGCTTCGGCCAATGCCAAGAGCACCTGTCGCAGGACGTTGACGATGCGCTTGAGCGATAGTGGACCGTCGAGCCCTTGTACCTGGGCGAGGTTGTGGCCGTTGAGGTACTCCATGACGAGGTACGGCTCGTCATTCTGAGTCTTGCCGAAATCGATGACGCTCACCGAATTGGGGTGGTTGAGCTGACTCATCGCTCGCGCTTCGGTCAGGAACCGCGCGACGGAGTTTTCGTTCGACAGCAAATGCGGGTGGATTACCTTGACGGCGACCGTGCGTCCCAGCGCCTGTTGCTGCGCCCGGTAGACGCGTCCCATGCCGCCCACACCCACCAGCTCGAGCATTTGATACCCACCCGGCAGCGTCTTGCCGATGAGCTTGTCTTCTTGGTGCGAGGTGACCGACCCGACGGGAAAGCCGCAGTGAGGGCAAAACTGACCCCCGGCGGTGCTTTCTTCACCGCACTGGGGGCAGGATTTCGATGCGCTACGTTTCGTCATTGCGGAGTGCGGGACGCGGCTCGAGCCAGATCCCCATTGTGCCGCTACAACAGCGGACAGATAAAGCGATTTGTATGAAGCGTCTGCGTCGGTTCCACGTGACGACCGACCGCGAGCCCGAAGTTTTGGGAGTTCGTGCGCAGGCTGTGTGCGCCCACTCTCCTTGTAGGACAGTGGAGGCCCCCCGACGGCGTGTTGCCGAGGGCGACGCTGCCGGACTTGTGGGCAATTTGCACGGGCCGGCGCGCGCCATGCGAGCTACGATTTCGAGGAGGAAATGGTCAAACGCGTCCCCTTGGGGGAACTGCTGGTAAAGGCGAGGCTCATCAGCCCTGCGGATCTCGATGCGGCGCTCGAGGAACAAGTGGGCTCTCAGCTGCGCATCGGAGCGATACTGTCGCGTCGCGGTCTCGTCACGGAAACTCAGGTGACGCAGATTCTCAGTCAGCAACTGAGCGTTCCTTGGGTTTCGCTGCATCACATTGCATTTCCGCCAGAATTGCTCGGCAGGGTGTCCATGACCCTGGCGCGACAGCACCGCGTGGTTCCCGTCTACGTCCGCCGCGTTCGCCATGTCGGCGAAATCCTGTACCTCGCGATGGACGATCCGGAAGACGAGGTGGGGCTCCGCGATGTGGAGCACTACGCCGGTCTCAAGGTGAAGCCGATGATTGCTTCGCCCAGTGACATCACGCGCGCGTTGGTCGATTACTACGGTCTCGAACCGCCCAAGTCCGAGCCGGGGCCGATGAATCGCCGCGCCCCGGCCAAGCGGCACGATGGGTCAACGGACGAAGACCGACCATCGATCGCCGTTCAGGTCCAAGTCACCCTGCCCGACGGCAGCACCTTGTGTGTTCCGATCGGGGGGCTCGGGGACCCATATGCGACTCTGCTCGACGCACTTCAGAGTCGCCAGGTGATCCACGGGTGGTGTTTCAGTGGAGCTGCATAGACTTTGGTCTCAGTCGTGAAACTCTCGCCGGAGCCGCGACGGATGGTTCAATCCTCGGTTTGCGCCCAGACGGAAACGGGGCTCTGGGCGAAGCGTTCGTGTTCCCGGCGCCGGGTTTCGAGGGCTGCGGCAGCCAGGGCCACGATCTGCGCCGGCGACGCAACGCGTTTGCACAGCTCTGGATGGGAGTCGAGGTAGCTCGTCGCGTAGTCACCCCTGCTGAAGTCGTCCTCCTCGGAGATCCTCCGCAGCAGTTGAAGATTGGTGGTGACGCCATCGATTCGATACTCGCTCAGAGCGCGTCGAAGGCGCGCGATCGCTTCGCCGCGGGTGTTACCCCAAACGCACAGTTTGGCGAGAAGTGGGTCGTAGTCGCTGCCCACGACGGAGCCTTCGTCGATCCAGCCGTCGATGCGCACGTGGGGGCCGGCGGGCTCTCTGTAGCGTTCGAGCCTACCGACGCGAGGTAGGAACCCCATCGCTGGATCCTCGGCGTACACGCGGCACTCGATGGCATGTCCTCGCGACTCCAGTCGACTCTGTTCTACCTCCAACTTCGCACCCGCGGCGACCAAGACCATCTGTTTGACCAAGTCGAGCCCAGTGACCAACTCCGTCACTGGGTGCTCGACCTGCAGGCGAGTGTTCATCTCGAGGAAGTAGAACTGCGAAGCGTCATCGAGCAGAAACTCGACCGTGCCCGCGGAGAAGTAGCCGACTGAGCGTGCCAGAGCCAGTGCCACGTCAACCATGGCTTGCAGTGTTTCACGGGCGATCTGCGGGCAGGGGCTTTCTTCGATGACCTTCTGGTGTCGCCGTTGGATCGAGCAGTCTCTCTCGAACAAGTGCACGAGGTTACCGTGGGTGTCGCCGAGGACTTGCACCTCGACGTGGCGCGGACGCTGGATTGCCTTCTCGATGTAGACCGTGCCGTCACCGAAGGCCCGATCTGCCTCGCGGGTGGCTCCCGTCAGACCGCTCTCGAGCTCGGCGGCATTCGAGACGAGGCGCATCCCCTTGCCGCCACCTCCCGCTGACGCCTTGAGCAGCACCGGAAAGCCTATTCGGGTCGCAGAGCGACGTGCTTCGTCCAGATTGCTCGCCGGACCGCCCGGGACGACCGGGACGCCCGCGTCGATCGCCGCTTGGCGGGCAGCGAGTTTGGATCCCATCAACTCGATGGCGGAGGGGGGGGGACCGATGAACGCCAATCCTCGCCGTTCGCAGGCGCGTGCGAACTCGGAGTTCTCGGAAAGGAAGCCGTAGCCGGGGAACACCGCATCGCAGTCCGTTTCGATCGCCGCGCCCAACACTCGATCAATCGACAGGTAACTCGCTTTGGCTTCGGCTGGACCGATGTGTCGCGCGTGGTCCGCGAGTTGCACGTGGCGGGCGGATCGGTCGGCGTCGCTGAACACGGCGACGCTTTCGATGCCCATGTCTCGCAAGGTGCGGATTGCCCGAACGGCAATTTCCCCGCGGTTGGCCACCAGAACCCGACGGAACGGACGCTTGGCTGACGCTTGGCTCATAGTTCGATCCTCTTCCAGTTTCCTCGATTCCACATCCAGGCGTAGACCCCGGCCTGGAGCAATCGGTAGCCCGCCTGTGCGGACCAAATCCCGAACAGGCCGTGGCCCAGCACCGGGCCTATCACGTACGCAGCCGGTAGGAACACCACCCACTGTGAAAACGCCGAGACGAGCATCACGTGGCGATTGGCTCCGGCGCCGAGCAGTGCCTGTTGCAGAACGGTTCCGGCTGAATCGAGGCAAATCGACAGAGCAAACACACGCAACGGCCAGACTGCGATCTCCACGGCGGCGGGGTCGTTGAGGAACGACCCGAGAATGGCCCGAGTCGCCAACAGCATGGGCAGCGAGAGCAGCACCGAGACGAACAACGACACGCGCACCACGTCCCAGCCCCAGCGGGCGGCGAGCTTCGGCTGTTTTCTGCCCAGCTCTTGACTGACGAGGGAAGTCGCCGTGATGCCCAAGGCCAAACCTGGCAGGACGGCGACCAGCATCACGTTGATCAGGACGCCAGCCGCCGCGGTCTCGAGCGTTCCGAGGCGCCCGAGGATCCAGAACAAGGCCGTGAAGCCGCTGGCGAACAGCAGTTGCTGAATCGAGTTCGGCATGGCCAACCGAGCGATGCTCGTCACGACCCGCCGTGATGGAGGGCGTTTGAGGAATCCGTTTTCGCGGGCGCGGGTGAACCCTAGGATGAAGTAGGTGAGGGTGCCGGCGCCCGTGGCGATCGCGCTGGCTATCCCCGCGCCCACGGCGCCGTATGCAGGGAACCCCAGGTGCCCGAAGATCAGCACCCAGTTGAGCACGATGTTCATACTATGCACGACCAACAGGGTCAGCATGTACAGCTGTGGGCGTCCGGTGCCGTTCCAGAAGCCGCGAAACGAGACGTTGATCCCTGACGGGATCAGCGCGAACGTACGCGCCGTGAGGTACGGAACTCCAACCGCGATGACCGCGGGATCGGGATTGAGGTGCTCGAAGATGATCGGAACCAGCGGTACGAACACGGCGGTGAGCACCGTGCCGAAGATGATCGCCAGCAACAACGCTCCGTTGAGGGCGTCGGCGGTTTGTTCGAACCGCTGCTCACCGTGGCGTCGCGCTGCCACGGTCTGCACCCCCGCAGACAAGCCGAGGAGCGTCGCGATGAACGCGAAGTTGACCATGCCGCCGGCACTGACCGCCGCCAACGATGCGGCTCCCGTCTTGCCGACCATCCACGTGTCGACGAGATTGAGCACGTTCTGAGAAACCATGCCGCCCATGATGGGGAGCGCCAGGTTGGCGATGGCGCGAGCGCGCGATGCCCACGACGTGTCCGTGGTGTGGGACGAGAGACGCTCCATGCTGGGTCGCGGCAATAGAGCACATCTCGATGGCGCGTGGAGAATCGGCTGTTCACACCCTCGCGAAACCAGGTTCGACTGTTGCGGCAACTTCGCGACGCGCCATCACGTCGGCCGGCGCATCACGAAGCGCGCGTCGAGCGCCTTCGCGCTGGGTGGGAGTGCAGCCACACGGCCCCTACACGGCTCAGCATTGCGGCCCGACCGAGCACCCAGCAGGCAAACAGTGCTGCGAGCCGGTCGCGCCGTAACCCAGCCTGGATCACTGCAACCACACGGCAATCGAGGGACGTCAACGACAGGTCGCACAATGCCCCACGCATCAGTCGAAATGACGCCCGGGCGCAGCATCCTGTTGACTCGCAGTCGCGGGTGTATAATTCCTCGCCATGCAGGAGGATCCAAGTGCTTAGAAGACAACGGATTTCGGGTGTGATCTCAGTAGTGGCTCTGGCCGCGACCGCGTGCGGCGGGGCAGCAGTCCCACAAGACAAGCTCACTACCGCCGAGGCCGCGGTGCGCGCCGCCGAGACGGCAGGTGCGGCCGACAACCCCCAAGCCGCGTTGCACCTCAAGTACGCTCGCGATCAAATCGCTGAAGCGCAGAAGCTGATCGAAGACGACGAAAACGAGGCTGCTGCGGCCCTGTTATCCCGCGCCGAGGTGGACGCAGAGTTGGCGCTTGCGCTGGCGCGCGTGGAGTCTGCCAAGGGCGAGGCTCGTGAGGCACGGCAACAGATTCAGGAGCTCAAGAGTCGCCTCGCTGGCGAGTGAGCGGGTCCGTTCATCCAACGACGACAATGAGGTAAGCACATGAAGCTGAAGCAAGATCTAGCGACCATCGCGATTGGTGCCGCGTTTCTCTGTTCCACCGCCTGTGGTGCTGCAATGGCTCCTCGAGAGCTCGAAGATGCGCGCGAGGCGTTCCACAAAGCGAAAGAAGGCCCTGCGGGCAAGTACGCTCTAGCGCAGCTCGAAGAGGCCAAGCAGGCGTTGCAAGAGGCCGAGACGGCGTTCAACGACGGCGAGGACGACCAAACGAAGGATTTGGCGTACATCGCTGAACGACGTTCCCAGTTGGCAGCTGCCGCTGGCGCCCTCGAAGAGGCAAAGAAGGACCGTGAGGATGCGCTGGCCGCCAAAGAGAAGGCACAAGAGGCCTATCAGAAATCTGCGGAGAAGCGATTGACCGCTGCGCAGCGCGCGCTCGATGAAAAATCGCGGTCGATGGCCGCGGCTCAGGCCAAGCTCGATGAGGAGATGCGACGCCGTCAGGCAGCCGAGAAGAAAGCGGCTGCGGCGTTGGCCAGCCTCGAGGAGATGGCGAAGGTCAAGGAAGAGGCACGCGGTGTCGTCATCACCTTGTCAGGGTCGGTGCTTTTTGCCAGCGGCAAGTCCGAGCTTCTACCCATCGCGCAAAGCAAGCTGGAAGAGGTGGCGAAGGCTCTGAACGAGCAAGGTTACAAGCAGATCATCGTCGAAGGTCACACCGACTCGCGCGGCTCGGATTCAGCAAACTTGATGCTCAGTGAACGGCGTGCCGAAGCAGTTCGCGCGTTGCTGGTCAGTCGCGGCGTCGAGTCGTCCAAGATCCGGGCAGTGGGCATCGGCGAGTCCCGACCGATTGCAAGCAACAACACCGCCGACGGTCGCGCCAACAACCGTCGCGTCGAGCTCGTCGTTACGCCAGAGTAACGCCCGGCCGACGAACGTTGCCAAGTGAGGAGGCGGTCCATCGGGCTGCCTCTTCTGCGTTGGTGCGCCCAGCATGGGCGCTGTCTTGCGGGTGCAAGTCCCGCCGAAAGGAGACCATCCCAATGCTGGTGGAGAAACTCGGGGATGCTCATCCATGTGGGCTTCCCATCCGCTACTTCGACGAGCTGGGCGTGCCCCGGCTCGCCGCGTGACCTCAACTCTCCGAACCGCCCGGTGCGGACCCGCATGCCGGGTGGTGTGGCAGGGGACCCGTGGGACAGTCTCGGGCCCCCATGCCGATTGGTTCCAGCCCGCATCCATCACGATCTCGTTCCGAGTGCACGATGACTCGCGCCTTCGTCGGGCAGCAGTAGTAGGTCGACTCAGTAGTCGCGCTTCGTCTCAGCCAGCATTGCCCCGCGGGGAGATCGGTGGCGGGAAGTTAGTCGACGACTCCAGCGGGACGACGATCGACTCCAACCACTCCGTCTTGGGTCTCACGCGGTGCCATATTGCACGCTGTGGAGTGCGCCGGGCCTCGACTTCCCAGTAGCGTACGCTCGGGCGTCCCGCGTTGCCCACGACCGCAAGCGGGATGCCGGACAGCGGATCCGTCTCGTAGACGAAGAACGAGTGGTAGTGCAGTTCGATTGGGTCCCAAGGGACGGGACCGCGGATCATCAAGATGTCGCCGCCTTGGAAATCGTCGCGGTGAGTGAGCAGGTAGTCGATGTAGCGCTTGCGTTCGCCGAGGGGCACGCGTTCCTTCTCTGGAACGTCGAGCACCTCGAATTGTTCCGGGTGAGAACGGGCGTGGAGCAAGAACCCGGGGACACGACGCAGCTTGGCGCGTTCGAGTAGGTTCATGGGCTCGTAGTCGAGTTTGCCGACGATGCGCGCGCGGCCCTCGCTCTTGGGCTTCCACCAGGTGCCGCTTGCGCGTTCAAGGGTATCTGTCAAGAAATCCACGCATACCTGAGGGATCAGCGGCTGTCCCTTCGAGTTGAACACAAAGTAGCGATCGCCGTTGAATGCGTAGGAACGCCGGTCGTTCAAATAAGCGTACAGCCAGTTGCGCCGGAGCTTGCCGTCGAGCTGAAAGCCGAACTCCCGGCGCGGCTCATCGAAGGGGAGTTGGTCTTCGATTTGGAGCTGCATGCTGTGTCGCAACACTTGCACGACATTTTGCCTGCGCTCGGCTTCTCGCTTCTCGTTCTCGAGTTGATCGACGAGATGCTCGGCGACGATTTCGCACTGAAGAGCCAGGTGCGCCCCGTTGGATGTCAGAACGCTCGGCACCCACATCGAACCGTAGCGAAGATTGGCGACGATGCGCGTCTCGGCAACGTGGCGTACCTCAGCTTGAGTGAAGTGGAGGCGGTACTTCAACGCGCGAAAGTCGCGCAGAATCGTGTCCGCGGGAGTAGCCCCGTGTCCGATCTGATCGAACAACAGCAAGCGTGCCAACTCACCCTCGCTGGGCCCATCCGTGAAGTAGTAGCGACCCTTCTTGCGCTTGGCGTGGTACAGGTTCTCACCCCGACGAATCCAGATTCGATCGTGCCCAAACAGGTGTTCCGCGCTCACCAGGCCGACCAACGCGTAGGCCAGCTCTGGGTCGTCCGCGTAGAGGTAGCCGTCGCGAAGCAGGACCTGCCGTCCGATCTGCGGCTTCTTCTTGAACGTCGGCAGCATGTTTTCCAGCGCATCCCACGGGTACTCGGTCTGTTCGAGCAGTTGCCGGTAGCCGGTGACCACGAGGTCCTTGGGATCTGCTTCGGATAGCTGTGGCGTGTGTGTCAGAACTGCAGGCTCGGCTTTGGCGCGCGTCAAGATCTCCAGGCGCCGCTTGGCATAGTCCGGGGCACCGGGAACCGCAGGCATTGCCAAGGTTTCACGCAGTGTTGCTTCGCACTGCCGACGCTGGACTTCGTGCTCCGACGGTTCCACCGGCGCCAGCGCCGGTGGGCTGTAGGGCGGCGCCATTTCTTCGGGCTGAACACGAGACACTCCGCCAGATGTGCACTGGCTGATGCCGAGCAGACAAAACAGTGCGGTGCGGATTGGCCAGTTCATCGAACGAAAACGGGTGACGCGCCCACTAGTCAAGGCGAACCTCGATCCGACGGGGGAACTCGGTGGGCGATCTACCGGTCCCTCCACGGCCGTTGCTACCGAGCTCAGTGGACGCGTGTTTAGGATGAACCGTGGTCCCGACCCGCGCCACTTTTCACGGTTTCCACTGTTTCGTTGTCAATTGTAATCGGAGTCGAAGATAGCAGGGTGACTGGCCGGCTCGTTCCTGAGCGATGCCGCCGCTCGGGGGAGGGGGGCACGCGGACGGCTGCGGCGTCCCGCCAATGGGCATCTGCCTCTGCTATACCGCCGCCCCGTGAGTGGTCCCGACCGAAATGTGGTCAGCGTTGCGGATCTCTGTCGCAAGCTGAAGCGCACACTCGAAGGCGCCACCGGGACCGACTGGATCCGCGGTGAGGTGGGGGCCGTGCGCCAAGTCGCCAGTGGGCACGTGTACTTCACCCTCAAGGATGAACGGGAAGAGGCCGCGGTGGACTGCGTCGCCTACAGATTTCACGCTCAGAAGGTGCGTCGACATTTGGCGGATGGCGCGCGCGTTCTGGTTCTGGGCCGAGCGACGTTTTGGGCACCTCGCGGCCGCACCCAGTTGGTGGTGGAGGTAGTGCGGCCCGCGGGGCGCGGAGAACTGCTCGAACGGTTGATGGCTTTGAAGGAGGCATTGGGACGCGAGGGGCTGTTCGACGCGGCCCGCAAACGACCGCTGCCGCCGTCTCCTGGCTGCGTGGGGGTGGTCACTAGTTCGGATGGCGCAGCCTGGCATGACATTCGAACGGTGGCTTTGAGACGTGGTTCGCCGAGGCTCGTACTCAGCGCGGCGACCGTTCAGGGGGACGCCGCGCCGTCCAGCCTGATTCAAGCGTTGGATCGGCTCGAGCGGTATCCCGGCGTGGAGGTCATCATCTTCGGGCGAGGTGGGGGCTCGTTCGAGGATCTGCTGGCGTTCTCGGACGAACGGGTCGTGAGGCGAGTCGCGCAGTGTCTGGTGCCCGTGGTCAGTGCGGTGGGGCATGAAGTCGACACGAGCCTTTGCGACCTCGTCGCGGACGTACGTGCCGCGACGCCGTCGGAGGCCGCTGAGCTCGTCGTTCCCGACATGGCTCTCCGCAGCCGGGAGCTGCAACGGCTGACGCATGCTTTGTTGCGCGCTCAGCGAGGTCGTTTCGATGACGACCGAGCGACGTTGACACGTATTCGCGCGCATTTGACTGATCCGCGTTTCGTCATTGCCAACAAACAGCAGCTGCTCGATGAGCACCTGGCACGTATGGAGCGCTTCATGACTCGACAGTTGCGCGAGTGTCGGGGGGCTGGTCATCGCATGCAACAACGATTGGTTGCGCGGCATCCGCAGGTCGTGATCGCCAACACACGGAAGCGAGTCGAGGCCTCGTCGAATAGAATCGAAGCGTTGATGAGACGCCGAACGAGTGAAGCGCGCCAGCGCGCGTCTCATCTGCAGGCGCGTTTGCAGGCTTTGAGCCCGTTGTCGGTACTGGCGCGCGGCTACGCGATTGTCCTGACCCAAGACGGACACGCGGTGCGTCGTTACGATCAGGCGTCCGTCGGCGCCAGGCTGAGGGTTCGGCTTCATCACGGCACGCTGCAGGCAGATGTCGCCGAAAGCGTCGGTCCGCGTGACGAATGCGACCTCGATGGGAGCAAATCGTGAAAGCACTGAACTTCATCCTCATCGGCCACCCCGTGGCGCACTCCATGTCCCCGGCCATTCACGGCGCCGTCTATCGTCGCCACGGTCTCCCGCACGCATACGAGGCAGTGGACTGTCCCAGCGAGCAGGACGTGTTGCGGCAGATCGATCGCGTACGACGGGGCGAGATCGCAGGTGCCAACGTGACAGTTCCTTGGAAGCGCTTTGCGCTGGCCAGCGCCGATCGCGCTGATGCCACAGCTGCGGACACTGGAGCGGCGAACGTGTTGCTACGCGCGGACGATGGCGCCGTTGTCGCGCACAACACGGACGTCGCTGCGCTGGCTGAGCGACTTGCGGCGGGCAAGGCTCAGGGCGATGCCGCGGTGGTGCTCGGCAACGGTGGCGCTGCACTGGCGGCAGTCGCGGCGTGCCGCGCTGCGGGCGCGACGTCAGTCACGGTCAGTGCGCGTTCGTGGATCGACGAGGCAGACCCGTCCAGTTGGCGTGGCAGGGCGGACTTCGATCGGCTCGGGGCGGAGCTCGCGACCTGGAGTCGCGCAGAGAGCTCGCGCTTGAGCAATGCGCTTCGGTCGGCCGCCGTGGTCGTTCAGTCGACGAGCGCCGGCATGGTCGGAGCCGGGGGCGGCCAGGAACTCGCCGACATGATCCCCTGGAAGCGACTGCGTTCCGACGCATTTCTCTACGACGTGGTCTACAATCCGCCCATTACGCCATTTCTGGAGCGCGCGCGCTCGTTGGGCCTGAAGGGCGAGGGGGGACTGTCGATGTTGGTTGGGCAAGCGGCGTTGGCCGTTCGGCTGTGGTTGGGGATTGCCGCACCGCGCGCGGAGATGACTGCTGCTGCGGAACGACTCTTGTTTGGGATGTCCTCATGAAAGTGGAGGTCTGGCCCCGGGTCGAAACCCACGGTGAGCTGGAGCCTGCCGAGGGGGAGTGGTTACACACCAACGGTGCTGGGGCGTATGCCATGAGCACTTTGGCTCTCATGCACACGCGCCGCTACCACGGGTTGCTCGTGGCGTCGCTCGAGCCACCCCTGAAGCGTTATGTCATCGTGAGTCACGGCGAGACGACGGTGGAGGTCGGCAAGCGCGTCTACAAGTTGTCGACTCATCAGTTCCCGGACATCGCGCCAACACCCGGCTACCGACTGCTCGAGCAGTTTGCCCAGGACCCGTTGCCGCGCTGGACTTACCGGCTGGGAAAACACAAGCTCGAACGGACGCTTGCACTCGTGCGAGGGCAGAACTCCGTCGTCATTCAATACGTGTGGCGCGGAAAGTCGCCCGCGACGCTGTTCGTACGTCCCCTGTTGCCCATGCGCCCAATCGACGAGTTGTGCACGGAAACGGCGGGTGTCGCTCAGAAGGTCACGTTGCGGCAGAGCCAGGTGTGGGTGCAACCCATGCGGAACTTGCCAGCCGTAGTCTTTCAGCACGACGGCATGTTCATGGGATCTCCCGACTGGTGGCGGCGCTTCGAGTACCCCGAAGATCGCAGGCGCTCGGTGAACTACCAGGAGGATCTCTGGACCCCCGGCACTTTCGAAGTGACGCTCGAGCCAGAGGTCCCGCGCTACGTCACGGCGAGCCTGGAGGCGCCGTTGGCAACGAATCCGCAAGAGGCAATAGAGCACAGTCGTCAAACGCTGCTCACTCTCGATCCTGGTCCGGAGCGACCGCTCGAGGTCCGCGCGCTGAGCATCGCGGCGGAGCAATTCCGAGTGCCGTCCTGCAAGCGGCCGGCGGTGATCGCGGGTTACCCGTGGTTGGGGGTTCGCAGTCGCGACACTTTGGTGTGTTTGCCCGGCCTGTACCTCGTCAACGGTCTCGTGGGTGAAGCCATCGACGTTCTTCGCACGACGATGGCCAGTCGCAAAGATGGCTTGCTCACCACGCACATGTTCGAAACCAAGACCGAGCCCGAGCAACCATGCGTCGACTCGAGCCTGTGGCTGTTCGAGGCCGTTCGACAACTACGCAAACACGAAGAGGCTACCCAGTTCATCAACGATGGCGCCTTGCCGGTGCTCACTCAGATCTTCGATCGTGTTCATCGCTCACCGGAGGAGTTGGTGTGGCTCACCGACGAGGGGTTGATCGTTCACGGCAGCGAGCAAGCGCCACCTAGCTGGATGGATTCGCGCGTGAAGGGGACGTGGGTAACGCCGCGTCGCGGCCTTGCCGTGGAGATTCAGGCGCTCTGGTCGCGGGGGTGTGATACCTTGCACCGGATTGCGGCGCAGCTCGGGGATTGGGACTTGGCCGAGCGTGCGAGATTGGCGCGCGATCGGGCGCGCGAGGCGTTTCGGTCTCGATTCTGGTGCCCGGAAACCAACCATCCCTACGATTACATCAGCGAACTGGACGGCAGCTGCGACCCGGCGATTCGCCCCAACGCGCTGATTGCTCTGTCGGTGGATCCAGAATTGTTCGAGCCGTGGCAGGCGTCCGCGATCTTGGCTCGCGCAAAGGAAAAGCTGTTGACTCCTCGCGGTTTGCGCACACTGGCGCCCGGTCAGGCGGGGTATATCGGATATTACGAGGGCGGCATGCAGCAACGCCGTGCGGCCTACCATCAAGGTGTGGTCTGGGGTTACCTACTCGGGGCGCTGGCTCGCGCCGCACTGCGCGAGAACCCTGACGACTTCGAAGTGCAAATGGATGTCAGGGGATGGCTCACCACGGCCATGCAGAATGGCCCCGTGCTCGGACAGATCGCTCAGGTTGCGAGCGGTGACTACCCGCATCAAGCTGGAGGTTGTCCCGCGCAGGCTTGGAGCGTGGCAGAACTCCTGCGGACCTTCGTTTCCGAGCTCTCGGCGTGAAGCACGCGGAACGCATCGTGCACCTCCAACAACGACTTCGAACCGACGATGAGACAACCCCGTAACCTCAGCGCTTTGGGCTATCGGCGCATCGTCATCGCGCTGGTGAGCTTGGTCGTCGTGCCGACGTCGTTGCTGTTGACGGTCGGTGCGATCTTGCTGTTTCTGGGCGAAGCCAAGGTCAACATCCTGATGGGCATCTTGGTGCTGGCCTTCAGCGGCGCGGCGGCCACGGGAATCGTACTGGTTTGGGTGTTCGTCAAACGCGAAGCCAACCTTTCCCAACTGCAGAGCGACTTCGTATCGAAGGTGTCACACGAACTTCGCACACCGTTGACTTCCATCCGCTTGTTTTCAGAAACCCTCGCGATGCGTCGAGGAGATGCCGAGTCGGAGAAGAAGTGCATCGACGGGTTGCAGCGAGAAGCCACCCGGTTGCAGGAGTTGATCGACCGATTGTTGGACTGGGGTCGCATGGAGAGCGGACATCGCGAGTTCGACATTCGCGAATGCGACATCGACGCGATCGTCGAGGACGCGTTGGCCGCGGTCGAGCCGTTGCGTGAGCGCCTGCACGCGCGAATCGACGTCGAGGTGCCCAAAGGCTTGCCGTCGATCCTCGCCGACCGCGCGGCGATCAGCGACGGGCTGCTGAACCTGTTGACCAATGCGTGCAAGTACGGCGGGCAGCCGGCACGCATCGTGCTGCGCGTAGCCGACACGGTCGGCGACCAACTGCGAATTACGGTTTCAGACAACGGGTCGGGGATCCCGGTCAGCGAACACTCCCGCATTTTCCAGAAGTTCTACCGCCTCGACGATCGCTTGGCGCGTGAACAGGAAGGCAGCGGGTTGGGGCTGGCCATCGTCAAGCACGTGGTGCGTGCACATGGTGGTAGAATCGAGGTATCGAGCGCCCCTGGACAAGGCAGTTCGTTCACGATGACTGTTCCCAAGGTGAAGAAGCGATGAGCGCGCTACAATCGGCACCCGAGCACCAGCAGGTGCGGCGAAAACGTCGCATCCTCGTGGTCGAAGACGACCCGAGCATCAACCTCGGGCTGCGCATGAACCTCGAGGCCGAGGGGTACGTCGTCGAGGTCGCCGAGGACGGTGAGGCCGGGTTGACTCGTGCCAAGGAGGGCGAGGTCGATTTGGTGATCCTCGACGTCATGTTGCCCAAGCTCAACGGGCTCGAGGTGCTGCGCGAACTGCGCAAGCAGGGACACACCCTGCCGATCATCATGCTCAGCGCCCGCGGAGCCGAGATGGACAAGGTCGTTGGGTTGGAACTCGGCGCCGAAGACTACATCACCAAGCCGTTCGGCCTGGCGGAGCTCTTGGCACGGGTCAAAGCCGTGCTCCGACGCGACGCGATGGTTCGTCCCGAGCAAGCGTCGCGAGACGTGCGCTTTGGGGACATCGAGATCCGCCACGCTTCTCGGCAGGTGTTCCGCGCGGGCGAACCGGTCGAACTCACCGCGACGGAATTCGACGTGCTGTGGTGTCTCGTTGGAGCCGCTGAAGGAGTCATGACGCGTGAGGAGATCCTCGCGCACGTGTGGGGACCAGCGCACCACGGCACCGTGCGCACCATCGACAACTTTCTGCTGCAACTTCGGAACAAGCTAGAACGCGATCCACAGGACCCGCAGCACCTGGTTACCGTCCGGGGCGTCGGTTACCGCCTCCGCAGTTGAACGGGGGTCAGGGCCTCTCACGTGGCCAGACTGCGGGGTTGGAGCCCGCAATACGAGAGTCTTGCCGTGGAGGCGCCCCAGAGCGCACCGGTGTGGGCAAGCGCGCTCCGCGTCCAGCCGGCTCAGGATTATCGAACCGGCAGCCGGCAGACTCCAAACCCGGCTCAGGCCGTCCAGCGTGGATCGCAGCTCGACGGTCGTGATAGACCACGCGCCGTGGATCAGAACCTGCTGCGCTCCTATTTCGCTACCGTTTACGAACTGCCCGTCGAGGGCGGCATCTTGCGCGCATCCATCGATGGGGAGCTGGTGAAGGAACCGGTCGCACTGCCAGAGCTGCTGCAGACGAGCTTCGCCATCATCACCGCATACAATCCGCGTTCGATGTTGCTCCCGCGTCGGGTCAACGAGGCCCGGCAGCAGGTGATGCGGGACTTGTTGGTGCTCGGGTGCTACCGCGTCGAGCACTGCGTGGGATACGACGAAGAGCCGGATGGCGCATGGCGCGAGCCCGCCTGGTTGGTGCACGGCATCGACCGCGAGGAGGCCATCAACTTCGGCCGCACTTTCCGTCAGAACACTCTCATCTACTGCAAGGACAATCGTCCCGAACTCGTCGTCACCGATCCGACGTGTGACCCGGTAGGACGCAGCTACCAGGGTAATTGGCGCATCCGTGCGTAGCCTGCGGCAATTGGGTTGATTGCCGCGACCAATCAAACATCCAGCCTGTGGCGATCCGGGAGGCGCGGCCCGGGGGTCGGCTTGTTCTGGATGATCGCATTAGGTTAATCTGCCGCGCTGCGCTCGGCGTCAATTCCCGTGCTCGGCAACGAGTAGCTCCCGCACGCGATCCCGTCCCGATCGCAATGCTGAAACCTCGTCGTATTGCGGTGCGAGCGGAGCGGGGCCCTCCAGACGCACTCGGGGCGCTTTGCAGGTTCCTCGGTTCGTTCGTTGTTGTCCGATTTTCAATAGTTTTTTAGGATTGCTTTTCGCAAGGTGAGCCCCACAACGCACGCGCGACGACAATGGCGTCGACATGCGCCAAGAACTTTCGAGTCCCCAAGATACGCGCCGCTGACTCCACGATTGGGTCTGCAGCGGGTTGGACAGAGTTGTGACATCGTTGATTGGCGTTGTCTGGGGTCGTCGCTACAGGAGCCGTGAATGCAGTACAACGACCCAAACCAAGGACCCGACGTCGGCGACGTCATCAGCGAGGTGGCGCAAGTCGTCAATCGAAACCTCAAGCGGTTCGGCCCTGCGCTGCTCGTGATTCTGCTGGTGCTCGTCGGCGCCGCGGGTGTGTACAAAGTCGACCCGGGAGCGGAGGGCATCGTTCGACGCTTCGGCAAGGAGCAACGTCGCGCGGGTCCAGGGTTGCACTATGCGGTTCCCGTCATGGAGCAGGTCGATGTCGTCAACGTCGAAGAGATTCGCCGTACGGAAGTGGGGTTTCGCTCCGATCGAGTGCTTCCGCCCGAGGCCATGATGCTCACCGGTGACGAGAACATCGTCGAGGTTCGTATGGTCGTCCAGTATCGAGTGCGCGACGCTGGTAAGTATCTGTTTCGCATCGCAGCGCCAGAGGAGACACTGCATGGGGCGGCTGAGGTCGCGATTCGTACCGTCGTTGGACAATCGAGAATCGACGACGTGATGACGACGGGACGCGCCAAGGTTCAGGCCGCGACTCGCGTGTTGTTGCAGCGATTGGTGGATGCATACGAAAGCGGCATCGAGGTCACGGAGGTCAAGCTCGACAACGTCGATGCTCCGGATGAAGTGAAAGACGCGTTCAACGCGGTGACCCGGGCACGCGAAGAGAAAGAGAAGCTCGTTAACCAGGCGCGTGGTTACGCCGAGGACAAGGTGCCACGAGCACGCGGTAAGGCAACGGCGACGTTACGCGAGGCCGAGGCATACAAGGAAGAGCGGGTGCTGCGAGCCAAAGGCAACGTGGCCAACTTCATCGCCGTCCTGGAGGAGTACCACAAGGCCGAGGACATCACGCGTCGGCGCCTGTACCTGGAAACCATGGAGCGGATTCTCACCAACATTCCGAACAAGACACTGGTCGACGAGTCCCTCGCCAAGGGTGCCCTGCCAGTCCTTTCGATTGGCGGCAAAGCCGTCGCGGCTGGCGCAGCCGCCAGACCCGCAGCGGTAGCCGCAGCCTCGCAGACGGGAGATTCACAATGAGTCGCGGCATGTTGTTGTTCATCGTGGCGTTCATCGTCATTTTGCTGACCGTCGTCGACGAGACGTCGGCGGTGTTCGTCATCGACGAAAGGGAACAAGCGATCGTCACGCAGTTCGGTGAGTTCCGCTACGAGATCACCGAGCCGGGGCTCTACTTCAAGACGCCGTTTGCCCAAACCGTTCACCGTATGGATTCGCGGATCTTGGGCAACGATACACCTCATGATGACTACCTGACGCTCGACAAGAAGAAGCTCGTCGCCGATCCCGTGGCACGGTGGCGCATCGAGGACCCGAAGCTGTTCTACATCACCGTCAAAGAGGACTTCGGCGCCCGGCGCCGGTTGGACGACATCGTCAAGAGCGAGATGCGCGACGAAATCAGCGGTCACAACTTCGGCGACATCATCGGCAACGCCCGCGAACCGTTGATGGAGAAGGTTGCGTCGCGCGTTCGAGAGAAGGCGAAGGAGTTCGGCATCTTCGTCGTCGACGTGCGGATCAAGCGCGCCGACTTGCCACAGGGAGTGCAGGACAGCGTATTTCAGCGTATGCGCGCCGAGCGCGATCGCGAAGCGAAGCGCTACCGTTCGGAAGGTGAAGAAGAAGCCGCGAAGGTTCGCGCCGATGCCGACAAAGAAGTGACGATCAAACTCGCCGAGGCCTATGAGAAGGCGCAGCGGCTGCGCGGTGAAGGCGACGCGCAAAGCGCGCGTGTCTACGCCGAGGCGTTTGGTCAGGACGAAGAGTTCTACGACTTCGTGCGCAGTTTGGAGGCCTATGAGAAGTCGTTCGGCTCTCAGACGGAGCTCGTGCTCTCTTCCGGGTCGGACTTGTTCAAGTACTTGCGCGAACCGAAGAAGTGATCGAATCCGACGCGCCTGAGGCCTGAGCGCCGCGGGCAGGAACAGGGTTCCTTGTGACGGCAGGCGTGCTACGGTCGACGGGTGCGCCTCCCTCTAGTCAGCTTGCTCGCTAGCGGCCTGTTGTGGCCGTTTGTCGTGTCGGCCCTGGCCGAGCCGGTGGGCGCCCGCGCCGA
>QJWJ01000394.1 GCA_003235365.1 Deltaproteobacteria bacterium | reverse complement strand
ACCAGCACGAGCACCCACGCGACCATCTCGCGTGGGCGAATGCCGGACCGCGGGGGCACCGGCACATCAGACGTGGAAGAGACGCCCAGAATAGCCGTCGCCGTTGGATCGCCGCCGCGCACCGCATCGATGATGAGGCATGCCTCACCGACGTCGCGGAGGCGCCGCTTGTTGTCCTTTTTCAGGCAGCGTTCGATGAGCAATCGAATCGCCGGGGGCGTCTTTGCTGGGAGCGTTTCCAGCTCTGCATCGCGCGCGAGAATCGAGGCGAGTGTGTCTGAAATCGTCTCGCCGTCGAAGGGACGCGAGCCGGTCAGCATTTCGTAGAGCACCACGCCGAACGAAAAGATGTCGGTGCGCCGGTCGATCGGCTTGCCGCGCGCTTGCTCGGGGGACATGTAGGCCGCCGTACCCATGATCATGCCCGCCTGCGTCGATCCCATCATGGTGGGGGATTGCGTGATGCTGGGATCGCCCGAAGCCGCTTGCCCCGTGTCGACTGCCTTGGCCAACCCGAAGTCCAACACCTTGACCTTGCCATCGGGGGTGATCTTGATGTTGGCGGGCTTGAGGTCCCGATGCACGATGCCCTGTTCGTGGGCGTACTCCATGGCGGTGGCGACCTGGTAGGCAACGTCGAGCGCCTCGTCCATCGGCAAGGCGCCGCGCTTCAAGCGCGCCGCGAGATCCTCTCCCTGTACGAGTTCGAGCGCGAGTCCGACACGGTCGCCCTCGCGGGCGATGGCGTAGATGGCGGCGATGTTTGGGTGGTTGAGCGACGCCAGGAGCTTGGCCTCTCGTTCGAAACGGGCAAGCCGTTCGCGGTCGGCCACGAACGCCTCGGGCAGGATCTTGATGGCGACGTCACGATCCAGCTGGGTATCGCGGGCACGATAGACCTCGCCCATGCCGCCGGCACCGATCGGCTCCATGATTTCATAGTGGGAGAACTGCTGTGGCATCCGCGCAGTCTAGCATCCCCCCGTCGCCAGGGCCAGTGCCAGACTTGCTCTCTCGAAATCTTCACAAGCAGGTAGAGAGGGTGGTTTCTTCTGGGCTGGTGCCCAGCGGTGAAGACCTGTTCGAAGCGGCCCGATTCGTCACGGTTGCAGTTCGGCGTCCCAGTTGAGCACGATATCGACGCGTTGCGCCCCTACGGCGTTGATCCCCACGTTGAACAAGAATTGGCCATCGCGAACGCTGACCAGCTCGGGAGTGGATTCGACATTCCCAAAAACGTCGGCCGCCCCGAAGGGGGCGCGGAAGAGACGTTGCGCGCTCCCTGCACTCAAGCCATTTTCGGCTGAAATCCTCACGGCCATCAGGTCGAAGTCGGGCGAGAGGTAGTAGAGTTCGCGGCCGTCCGGACTCCACTGTGGAGCTTGGCCGCCATTGCTCGACACCACGCGCGTCTGTCCCGGGTCGTCGACGTTTTGCACGTAGATCTCGAACCGTCCGGGCTCGTTCGAAGCGTAAGCCACCCATTTGCCATCCGGCGAAAGACTCGCGTCCATTTGACGCCGTTCCTTGCGCACCAAGATTTCCGGCTGCACGCCGTCGTCCGGGCGCAGCGTCCAAAGATCCCAGTCGGTGCTGGAGTCCCAGCTCTGAAGGACCAGCAAGGAGGCGTCGTGGCACTCCACGAACATGACGACGCCAGGCGCATCACCCGTGTCCTGTTCGGGGTGGGCCCAGAGTGTCTCACGGGCGTCGGTACGATCGATCCTCATCCGATAGACGTTGCCGTCGTGGACATAGACCAGCGTGTCGTCGCTCAACCAACGCGGCGTGTTGAGACGAAACTCGGTCGAAAGCAAGCGTGAGGTCGTGTTCCGCTCCAAGTCGCGAATCCACAGCTCAGCGGTTTCGTCTCCCGAAATGTAGGCCAAGCGCCGCCCACTTGGCGACAAACTGGGGGCGATATAGGTTGCGCCTCCCTCGGTGATCGATTCGATGCGATTTCCTTTGCGGTCGTACCAGGCGAGGGCACTCTGCGGCGGCACGATGCTGCGATAGGCCAAGATGCCTGTGTTGGACACGGAAAAACTCGTGTGGCCTGTGACCGGATAGTAGACGTTGATATCGGTCGCCAGCGGATACGCCTTGCCACCCAACTCGAGACGTCCGGCATCGAACGGTTGAGCGATCAGCGTGCCCTCGCGCACGAACAGCAGGTAGCCCGGCGGAGCATAGGCCTCCGTCAGGCCCGTCACGAGTTGCGTACGCACGTTCGGAGCTTGAAGCGAGGAAATGAAAGTTCTGGCGCTATGAAGCGTTGCCGCCGGGTCCTGGACCACGTAGGTGAAGGATTCCGTGCCAGCAACGAAATGCGGAAACCGGTGCGTCGCTTCCTCCGGGAACGCGTCGTCCGCGTGGAACTGCGTCACGGGCGTGACCGTCCCCCCCGTCGCCGGGACCCTATAGAGAACGTCGAGCCCCTCGGGCGTGAAGAGGATCGTGCCATCTTCGGACCAGTCCGCGCCGCGCCCATTCGGTGCGTCGGCCAACGTTTGCGATGTCTTTGTCGACAGGTCCATCCGCCGCAGTTTGCCTTTGCTGAAAAA
>QJWJ01000180.1 GCA_003235365.1 Deltaproteobacteria bacterium | reverse complement strand
AGGGTGGAGCCGACGACGAAGCGGCAGCCGAAGGCAGCGGTGGGCTCAGTCTGGCCACGCCCGCGATGTGCGAATCTGCCGCGGACTGCCCCGAGGGTATCGAGTGCGTCAAGCTGCTCGACTCCGACGAGTTCGGCTTCTGCAACGTCGTCGAGGCCAACGCCGACGCCGAAGCGGAGTGAACCACAGCGGTGACCCGCTCGTCCGTATGGCGGAAGTCATGGTTGCTCCGCATGAACGGACTGGCTCCTGACCGCGATGTAGTTCGTGTCGGCCCTGGATGGGAGGGCCGTCTCGACGCCGCGGTGCGAAGGGCGACTCGTTGCGCTCACCTTTGGCAGGCGACTTGCTAGGTACGCACGGTTGGCGTGGCGAGCCCCAATCCGGGGTGCCGTCGAGCCCGCTGTTGCCAAATGTCCCACAACGCCTGCGCCGACTGCCCCATTTTGTCCCTCGTCCTCGGGTTCCGAGTTCAATTGACGCGTAGGACCTCCTCTCCCTCAGGCGTTTGATGCGGTTGGCAGTCAGGCTGACGCTCTCGCTCTCTCTCGGCATCTTCGCCGTGGCGCACGCGACGAGCCGCGACGAGACGACGAGGGACGATTGGATCATGATGAGCTTTCTCTGCGCGTCCATCTGAGCGGTGTTTGGGTTGCTCCACGATGGGGGCGCGCCGCGCAGCGAGTCTTTGCAGGAAGCTTGCCAGGCACGGGTCTCCTTGCCGGCTGAGGTCATGGTGGCATTGCGGCGGCTCGATCAGTTTGCGGTGCGAGGCCATGGCATTGCGAAACGCTGATCGGCACCGTTTTGGCCGGGCCAGAGCTGTCCCATTGTTCCCCACTGGCTTCCGGTCGGTGGGTGATTCCGACTCAGTGGCGGGCTGGGCGCTTTCTGCGACGGCTGGGGTGTGGATATTCTCACTGGCGGCGCGGATGCGTGCGTGAAGATAATCCGAGTGTCGTCGGTCGAGGGCGACTCTTCGGTTTGGAAAGTGCTATGAACGTCCAGCGTCTCATCCATGCCATCGTGCGCCAGACCACGGTGCTCATCGCCCAGGTGGCCACGACATCTGGGGTGCGCTCGCCGCTGGCGAAGCTCGCCAACCAGGTCTTTCTCGACTTGGTGACGGAGCTCGAGCGGCAGGGGTTGTCGCGCAAGGTCGTCGCCGACATGTTCGGTCTCGCGCTGCGTTCATATCAGCAGAAGGTCGAGCGACTGACTGAGAGTGCCTCCGATAGTGGGCGCACCTTGTGGCAAGCGGTGTACGAACACCTGCAGTCGGTGGAGGTCGCCAGTCGCGGAGAGCTACTGCATCGATTTCGTCGCGACGACGAGTCCATCGTCAAGAGCATCTTGCGTGATCTCGTGGAGACCGGTCTGGTTTACCAGCGTGGCAAAGGTGATCAGTGCACGTATCGCGTTGCGCCCGATGCGGACTTGGAACGGGACGGAGCTGCCGGTGATAGCAGCCTCGAGGCGTTGGTGTGGCTGACCATCTACCGTGAAGGGCCGCTGTCGGCGCAGCAACTCGCCGACGAACTGCGCGTCGATGTACAGCAGCTGCAAGCGCCGCTCGAAGTGCTGTGCAGTCAGGGGCGGATCGCTTCCGAACACGCGGAGCCGGACAACGCTCCACGCTACAGCACCCGGCGCTGCCTGATCCCGCTCGGCGACGAAGCGGGTTGGGAGGCGGCAATGATCGACCACTACCAGGCGGTCGTCGTGGCGATCTGCAGCAAGTTGCGCAACGGAGTGACTCGCGCGCTTCCGCCCGACAGGGTCGGAGGAAGCACGTACTCTTTCGATGTGTGGCCGGGGCACCCGCACGAAGAACAGGCGTACGCCTTGCTGGCAGAGACCCGAAAGACACTCTCCGAGTTTTGGGATCGTGTCAGCGCGCACAACCAGGCAATGGCTCGGCCCGAACAGGGAGTGGCAAAGGTCACATTCTACTTCGGTCAATCGATTTCCCAGGACGACTCGCCGGGTGTCGAACGATGTCCGCTACCCGCGACCCAATCGGCACCAACCGCTTGAACGAGTCACTCAGGTACGAGAAAACGACGATGAAAACTTGGTTCACTCTCGCATTGGCGCTGAGCTGCTCGACACTCGGCGCGTGTGGCGCTCGCAGCTTCGAAAGTCCGCAAGACAGTCAAACCCACTGGCTGTCGCCTTGTGTAAAGGATAGCGAGTGTGGGCAACTCGAATGCATTTGTGGCGTGTGCACCAACTCGTGCAGTCGAGATGCGGCGTGTGACGAGTTTGGTGGATCGGCCGTGTGCGCCGAGCCCGACGAAGCGGTCGACTTGACCTGTTCGGCGTCCGAAGCAAACAGATTGTGCGTCGATGGTTGCACCCGCGACGCGCAGTGCTCCGGGGAGCGAGAGTGTTTCGACGGTAAGTGCGTGGAAGGATCCACTCCGTCACCTTCAACGACGCCAAGCGTGGCGACGACACCGATGCAACCGGTGGCCTCGATGTCACCGGATCCGCTGCCCTCAACCCCCTCGGTACCGAATCAACCTCCGCCCGTCACTCCGAACGCGATCGTCGTGGATGTGCCCCAGCTCTGTGACCAAATGGAAGAGCTGATTGGGGAGCGGGTGATCGTCGAGGTACAAGGGCAGGTCGTGCCTTGGCTGGGTGGGACCGATATCGGGTGCTACTGCTGCAACCACGTCTCCGGCGTGTACGCGATCGAGTGCTCACCAGGAAACCCGATCTTGCTCAAGGCGGCGGACGACGCCGACCTGCCGCCGACCACGTTGCACGAAACCATTGCGACGGCGGAGGGTGACGAGTTGCGCCTCGGCTGCCAAGGGCTGCAGTGCTCGCCGTTGTGCACTCACGGAGACGGTAGCGGGATAACGCAGATCGAGGGTGTGTTGGGTCTCGACGTGGACGAGTTCACGATGGGCGAACCCGTCATCCTCACGGAGCGCGTCGCCACCAGCGAACCGCCGCCGCCGCGCCCCTACGCTCTGACGCTGAGCGAGGATCGAACCCTGGTGCCCGGCGAGTACCAGTATTGCTCCCACGACGATCAATGCGTGACCGTCGAAGACACGTGCTCCGGGTGCTGTTCTCAGACGGCCATCGCGAGCACCGTGCAGTCGACCTATGCCGAGGAATTCCAACTGGCGTGTGCAGACTACCGCGGCGGGATTTGCGATTGCGAGCCCGTCGATGTGGAAGCGACCTGCTCACGTTCCGCCTGCCGTGCGTGCGAACCCATCACTTTCGAGTTGGAAGAGGTGGTGACCGCAGCCGACTGCCCGTTGAGCGACCGTCCCGACTGTGACTCCGGCTGGAACGACTCCATCGTCATTGGTGCTCGGGGGTGCTTCGACTTTCCAGACGCGGAGGGCTGTCCTGCCGTCGACGCGGAAACTGAAACACTGGTCGCCCTTCCGATCGCCGGGACGTGTGGGGTGCGTGTCGAATCCGTGGTCGAGTGCGATGAAGAGGTCGTGATCAAGGTGTCCGACCCCTCGCTCTGCGGAGGCTGCATGGACACCGAGCTTCGCTACCAACCCGTTCGCTTGCCGTACATCGAGAAGGACGTTGCCGTTCACTACGTGCCGTCGAGCGACGATGCTTGCCCACAAGCGCAGTGAATCGGCAACGCGACGTCGACCTGCGTTGGGCAACGCGTCACCGGGGTTATTCCTTCGTTCACGGGTCGGTGTTCATACAGGTGTTCGAGCAGCCGTCGCTTGGGTCCGTGTTGCCATCGTCGCACTCTTCGGGGACCAAGTTGCGGACGTGGTCGGGCCGGTTGTCGCCGTCCCCGGGCGCGGGCTGTCCAGCCGTCGTGTTCGGCGAGGTGCTGCCGTCACACTCAAGCTCGAAGCCCGGGTAGATACTGCACAGGTACGTGGTCATTTCCGGCCCTGGTGACGGAGTTTTCGGACCCTTTCCATCGGGATCGCCGTAGCTCCCGAACGGGTGGTCGAAGACGTTACCATCGCCACACGTGTTGTAAGCGCAGGTGTCCAAGCACTCGTCGCGGTTGTCGGCGTAGCTATCGTCACATTCCTCGACAGGGTTGGGATTGCGAGCGTCGGTTCGAATTCGGTACCACGCACCGTCGCCACACTTGTTCCAGCGGCAGTTGTCCAGGCAACTGTCGGTGTTGTCCAGCTTGGCTTGGGGGTCATCGCCGTCGTCGCATTCTTCCCCGACGTCCACCACACCGTTGCCGCAGTTCGTGGGTGTACACTCGGCAGAACATGCGGAGTTGTCGCCGTTGAACCCATCGCCTAAGTCACACGTCTCGACGCCGATGTGAACGACGGCATCACCGCACCGCGCGAGTCGGCAGTTGTTCAGACAGTCGTCCGTGTTGATGGCATTGCCATCGTCGCACTCGTCCGTGCCGTTGACGATGCCGTCGCCACACGCAGGCAGGGTGCACGCGTTCGTGCAGTCGTCGTCGTTGATGTTGTTGCCGTCGTCGCACTCTGTGCTGCCCTCGACGATGCCGCTCCCGCACCCGATCGTCGTGCAGGAGTTGGCGCAGCCGTCGTCGTTGATGTTGTTGCCGTCGTCGCAGCTCTCCCCCGGCTGCTTGATGCCGTCTCCACAACGCGCTGCCTCGCATGTGTCGGTACACGAATCGGTGTTGACGGCATTGCCGTCGTCGCACTCTTCGTCACCGTTGACGATGCCGTCGCCGCACGCAGGCAGGGTGCACGCGTTCGTGCAGTCGTCGTCGTCGATGTTGTTGCCGTCGTCGCACTCCTTACTACCCTCGACGATGCCGTTGCCGCACTCGATCGTCGTGCAGCGGGTTACCGAACATTCGCCGCCATCGACGCCGCCAGTGTCGCAGGTTTCGTTGTTGCCGGCCTGGACGAAGCCGTCGCCACACCTCGCGCGTTGACAGCTGACAGTGCACATATCCGTGTTTGAGCCGTTTCCGTCGTCGCACTCTTCGCCGTCTTGGAAGAAGCCGTCGCCACACTTGGGCGGCTGGCAGACGTTGGTACAGTCGTCTGTGTTGACGGTATTGCCGTCGTCACATTCTTCGTCGTCTTGAACTATCCCATCACCGCACGTGGGTCTCCGACAGTTGTTCGTGCAGTCGTCGTCCTCGACGTCGTTGCCGTCGTCGCAGGCTTCACCGGGCTGCTTGTAGCCATCGCCGCAGGAGGCGCGTTTGCAATCGTTCGTACACGTGTCGTCGTTTTTCGTGTTTCCGTCGTCGCACTCCTCGCCGGGACCGCGCACTCCGTCGCCACATCGAGCCTTCACGCATGAGTTCAAGCATTCGTCGCGGTTGTCGAAATCCCCGTCGTCACATTCCTCTCGCTTCTGAACGATGCCGTCGCCACAATGCGGCAACGCGCACTTGTTCGTACACGTGTCGTCGTTCTTCGTGTTTCCGTCGTCGCATGCCTCGTTGTTGGCCTTGATGCCGTCCCCGCAGCGAGCCGATTCGCACTTGTTCGTGCAGGTGTCGTCGTCTTCTCGATTCCCGTCGTCGCACTCCTCGACGCTGGCGTGCGTATAGCCGTCACCGCAGACAGCGGCGAGGCAACGGCTCGTGCAGTCGTCCGTGTCGACGTCGTTGCCGTCATCACACTCTTCGACGCCTTCCTTGACGCCGTTGCCGCACAGTGGGGCCCTGCACTCTACGGTGCACTCGTCCTCATTCGATTCGTTTCCGTCGTCGCACGCCTCTCCCGGGTGAACGACGCCGTCGCCGCAGGTGGGTAACGTGCAGCGGTTGGTGCAGTCGTCGTCCTTGATCTTGTTTCCGTCGTCGCACTCTTCGTCGTCGCCGACGATTCCGTCTCCGCAACCTCTGTTGGTGGGTGTTTTCGTCGAGGCGTTGTCCTCATCGCCGCTACACGCACACACCACCTGCATCAACGACAAGGCCGCCAGGTGGGCGAGCACGATCGTCAGGCGGTTCTGCGAACCCCGTTTGAGTGAGGGTCCGTAAGACCGCCCGCGTTGGAGTCGTTTTGTCGACTCCATTCTCTGTAACGTCGAATGGGAACTAGCGAACCACGAATTGCCATTTGGCCAGGTCGGAGCCCTCATGATCACCTCTTTAAGCAAGTAGGAACGATAAGCGGGGGTAGCTGTCTCACCGCGACGCGACAATGACAGGCACCCTCGAACGCCATGATAGCGAGGGCCCGAGCCCGGCGCCCGGCGAAAGTGACTCGAAGTGGTGCGGTGCGGGGTGGAGCACCCAACGCCCGGCGTCTCACCGGTGTCACGTGTAAACCACTTGGGACCAACTTCCGGAAACCTACGGCGAGGTGTCGAGGGTGCGAGCTGATGGCTCGCGCACCCGTCGAATACTCACGGCGCTCCAACGTCCAATGATGATGTTCGAAACAGCCCAACGGAGCGCCCGACTCGGTCGCTGGTCATCCGTCCGACCGCCGCTGCTCATCTTGGCGCTGAACTTGGCAATCATCGTTGGCGTCGCGTTGGCCTCGCCCACGTCCGAAGCGAGGCCTCATGGCACTGATACGATCAACGCGATCGTCGGCGATGCGAGCTGGCACGCGGTCCAAGGTGGCTCGTCGATCGACGGCGCGGACGAGCAGGGTCGGATCCGCACGCACCTCCGCTACGCACTGCGACGGCTGCGCGAGCGCGATACCACGTCATTGCCTTTGACCGTGCAACAGCGGCGGGCGGCTGTGCTTGCCGCGTTGCAACGCTACATCGATCGCGGTCGGTTCCCATCGCGAACCGACGATGACTTGCCGGGGCGGCGTCCGCGCTTCGTCGACGATCGGGGCACGCACTGCGCTGTGGCGTATCTGATTGCAGACTCGGGCGAGCCGGGGCTGGTCGATGAGATCCAGCGCCGCTACGAGTACGCAGAGGTGCTCGACATGGCCTCGGACCGCCTCGTCGTGTGGGCCGAACAGCATGGCCTTTCCGTCGAAGAGTTGGCGATGATTCAGCCGCGCTACCGGTCGGCACGTTCACTCGAGCACGTGACGCGGGTGCTCGAAGCGTCGCGCTATCGCTACACGTTGCAGTGCGCTCGTCGCTTGACGCCGGTACCTCGGATCGTGCTCCAACTCGACGGCCAGGGCAAGCGGGCCACACTCAGCGCGCAGACGCTCGACCCGTTCAGCTATTGCTTCGTGGCTGCCGCACAAGAGCTGTTGCCGCGCCTGGCCGGCGTTTCCGACTCGGTGCGCCACTACCGCCGGCTCGTCGCTCTGGACATCGTGGCTCCTCAATCGCTGTTGGACCCCACCTTTCAGCGCGTACCACTCGACTACGCAACGACCGGGTGCTCCGCGACGTCGCAAGCGGATCCGCGAAGCATGGCCGTCACCATGGACTCGGGCCCCGATGGTTTGACGGTGAAGGTCGAGACGCTGCCTACCGATCCAGTGCTGGCAAGCTGCTTGCAAACGTACTTGCACGCTCAGCTTCAGCACTTGGGTACTGGGCAGAAGCAGGTGCACTTGGTGCGCTGGCGCCGCCTACCACGACGCTGAACGGCGTGAGCGCTCCACGTGTCGTGGCGCGTACGTGCTCAGCATGAACTCAGCGCGCACAACCGATTGGTTCGTCGTCGATCACGATTTCGTCCAACCACACGTCGTACTGGTCGGGGACGGGATCTGCCTGATAGAGCCACCACCCGAACCACACTGACTCGAACTCGGGCAAGAGGTAGTCGTCACCGCCGCCGCCGTGCTCGGTACGAGACGTGAACAGTGACGGGTGCTCGACGTCATCCCACCAGACCTTGCTCTCTTGGGCGTCACCGTCGTTCAGCCATTCCAAGCACACCCATTCGTCGACAGGGACTGGCCTGGGACTGTTGTCCGGGTCGCGATCGAGGTACGTCCAATCACCGGTGGGACCGCGATCGGTGCCGTTACCCAGGCGATTGATCTCGCCGTCGTATTGGCCGCCGATGCGGATCTCAGCGTCGGTGCCCGAGCCTTCTGCCCCGGAGATCGTCCAGTGCGCCCAGCGCGGAGCCGTCGGCATTGCGCCAAATCGCACGAACACGCGCGCGTAGTAGCGGTTGTTCGCAACGGGGAAGATGTCGCGCAACGTGATGTACGACAGGCCATTGCTCTCGGTGTGCACATGCAGCGATTGCTTGCCCCGCGCCGCGATACTGTCGTCGATGGTGGGCGTGGGGCCTCGCGGGGTCCAGCGATCCGTATCGAGGCCGTTCTCGAAGTCTTCGCACACGAGGAAATCGTCACTGCAGCGACTGTCACCGAAGAAGTCGTCGGGGTCGCCACTGGGTGTCGTGGGTTCATTGGGACGTGGCTCGGGCGTCGAGCCGTCGGTGCTGGATGGCCCCGGATCCTGCGGGGACCCTCCATCGACGGCGGGAGCGTCGGGTGGCGGCCTCGGCGTGTTCGACGACGTAGGCGTTGGTGTCGGCTGGGAAGGGCCTGGCGTGGTGGACGACGCCGGTTCGCCGTCGTTGGGCGTGTCCAGCGGATCGGTCGTTGTCGGATCCGGTTCGGGCGTCTTGGGGTCGTCGCTGTCTGGCTTGTCGTCTGGTTTCGCCGGAGCTGGTGACGATGGCCCCGCGTCGCGCTGAGCGCCGTCATCGTCGTTGGGATTGACGACGGTACTCCCGGTGCACGACCAGGTGAGAAACAACGTACATACCGCCAACGCCTTGCTCGAACCCACGATTCGCATCGCCAGTACGTGCCCTCGTTCGGCGCGTTCGGCTCATGGAATCTCTCGTTGAGCCAATCAACGGGGCACCGGGCAAACGGGTTGGGCCGCTTCTTCCGGGGGGGGCGCGGCTTGGGTGGTTTGCTCGGTGCGGTCGCGGTTGGCCGTTGCCCTCTCGAAGTGCTCCTGGAATTGCGCGTTCAGGTCGTCCTGGCATTCGGGGGCGAAGGACTGTTCCAGGGGCTCGTTGCGCACTTCGCCGGCCCACTCGTATTGCAGTTGATCGCCATCGAGGAGTCTGGCCATCGATACTCGTCCGCCCAAGCGTGCTTCGTCGGCATGGGCTTCACACGCGTCCCGCGTATCGACGGCGCACTGTCCATCGCAGGCGTCCCACTGCAGCAGCGCTTGTTCATCGACGGGCTGTTCGGCGCCTGGCGGGCAATCGACGCCTGAGCCGGCTTCACGTGCCGCAACGCAATCGGGGTCGGGCTCACCGGGCTCCGCTTCGGGGAATGGTCCGCATTGCTCGAGGGAACAGGCCTGATACTCCTCGCACTCGTTGGACGCTTGCCCACCTTGCGAGTAGACGGCGATGACCTCGTCTCCCGCCAGGAACTCGGGGGCCGGGAAGTAGACCGCGTAGCACAACGGTGAGGCGGCCCCGCCGATCCTGTCACCCGCCTCGAGATCACTGACGTCGCCGTACACTTCGAGCACTTCGAGTTCGACGCAACCACCTGCCGCTTGCACGACGGATGCGCGCACGACCACTCCCTGGTCGTTGAGACAGGCGCACGGGTACGGGGCGGAGATGGGGGCGGACGTTTGTCCTCCCGACTGTCCACCGGCGGTGGCTTCCTTCTGATCGGGCTGCTCGACGGCGGGGGTGGTGTCGTCGGATTGGGAGTCGCCGGTTGGACTGTCCTCCCCCGTACCCATGTGCACCGGGCTGTCGTCGTCGCCAGTTCCATTGGAGGAACATGCGAATACGGCGAACGTGGCGGGGAGTACTGAGGCGAACCAAACGCCAAGTGGGGCGGAACGTCGGAGCGTCATGTTGCTCAACCTGACAGGGTCGGCGGGGACGATCCAGGGCGATGTTACGCAGTTATGAACATTCCGTGCCACAGATCGGCCCGTCTATGTGCAATATTGGGCAACATTGCTCCCGTCCCACGTGCTGCGCCGACTGATGACGATCCCTGACGCCACACCCAAAAACTCAAGTAACACCAATGCTTACGAGCTTGCGGCTCGTGAACTACTGCGCGCGGTGCGGGGGCGCCGTTCCCAGGTCGCGTTGGCGCGTCGGCTCGGCTATCGCAGCAACCCGATCACCGATTGGGAGCGCGGCGCGCGACACCCGTCGGCGTCCGAAGTGTTGCGCGCGGCTACGCGTTGCGGATTACCGGTAGAGCAGGCGTTTGCTCGTTGGGTGCCGCTGCCGCCTCCGCCGTACGTCGATCCGAAGGGGACCGAACCGAAGCGTGAAGACGCCAGGCGCGGCGGCACCTGGCAGCTGGGGCCGTGGATGGATGCCCTGCGCGGGGAGATGCCGATCGGTGAGCTGGCTCGCCGCTTGGGGCGGTCGCGCTACAGCGTCGGGCGTTGGCTTGCTGGGCGCACCCAGCCACTCATGTACGAGTTCCTGGAGTTGCTCGACGCGATCACTGGTCGCAGCCATGACTGGGTTGCTGAGCTCGTGCCCATCGAGCAGGTGCCCAGTTTGCTTCCGGCCTACAAGCGCGCCCGCGCCGCTCGCACGATCGCTTTCGAGCAGCCGTGGACGGAGGCCATCCTGCGTGTACTCGAGACGACTCGCTACCGGGAGAATCCGGAGGTCGCCCACGCGACGTTGGCGGCGTGGCTCGGCATCAGCGAAGCGACGTTCGACGCCGCGTTGACCGGTTTGACCGAGGCGGGCGTCATCGAACTCCGCGATGGCCGCTATGAGGTGATCACCCAACTGAGCGTCGATACCCGAGCGGGGGACGGTTCGTTGCGGCACTTGCAGCGGCATTGGCTGTCCGTGGCGCTCGAGCGCGCCGCCGCCGAGCAGAACGACTGGTTTGCGTACAACGTGATCAGCTGCAGTGAAGCTGATCTCCAGCGCATCGAAGATTGCTTGCGACGGGCGTACCTCGAGTCGCGCGCCATCGTCGCCGCTTCGGAGCCGAGCGAACGCGCGGCGCTGGTGTTGATGCAGCTGGCCAAGTGGTAGCGGTCGGGTCCTCGTGGGCGTTACGGTTCGGACAGCTCTCCCCGCTGCGTGACATAGCGGTACAGACCGACCAACGTCGGGATCAATGTGACCGCGGCGACGATCGCGACGATTGCCGTCCAGGCCCTCAGCGGGCCCGTGTCCGAGAGATCGCGAAGCAGCGCGATGAGCGCCAGTAAGCCGAGCCAGCCCGCGAGCACGTAGATGCACGCGGCTTTGACGCCTTCGACGTGACGTGATGGCAGCGTCCCGAAACGTCGACGACGCAGCGCTCGAAGCCACAGCGCGATGGCGGTGTTCGCCGCGAACCACAGCGCGATCCATAACCAGAAGTCGAAGCCGCTGCTGGTGAGGGGCAGCCAATCGGAAAGAACCAGCGCGCTGCCAACACACACTCCTACGGCGAGAACGACCCAGACGAACGCGTCGGAGACCAACTCGAGGCCCTTGCCGAAGCCCATGAACGCCTTGTGCAGCAGCTGCGCCATGGCGCGGATCGGCGACTTGGGATACTCGTTCACGTGACCTACTTGATGACGCGCAGCGAATCGGCAGCGCCTTCGACCGCTACGGATATTGCTTTGAGCCCGTCTTCCAAGGCGCGCAGACGATCCACGGTCGCCTGCTTCCCGAGGCACCCTTCGTCGATGATCTCTTCGGCCTCTTCGTCCGTGATGTTGAAGCCGCTCTCCTTGAGCTCCATCAGCTTCTTCATCGCCTGCTCTTTGCTACCGTGAGCGACCATGCCGCCGCCGTGGAGGATCGCGTTGACGGCGATGGCCTTGGTGAGTACGCCGAGCAGCGCAGAGAAACCCAGTGAAGGGGCGTTCACTAGGCCCGCAGCAATGCGTCCCAACAGGTCGGCGGCGTCCTCACTCGAGAAGCCCTCCACTGCGGCCGCCAGGGCGTTCTTCCCCAAGCCACGCATCATCAAGCTGAACAGTTTGGGGCAGGTCTTCTTGAACTGACGCAGGTGGCCGAGAACCTTTGGGACGTACTCTTTTGCTAGCGCCACCTCGTTGGGGTGAGCCGAGTACCAGAGGCTGATCTTGACGATGAACGTCGCGGCCGCCGCGATTAGCCCGAGCGTTCCGAGGATGCCACCGACGAACGGCACCATGAAGGCGAACATGGTCTTGCCGACCTTCTCCAACCAGGCGGCGTTTTGGGCGCCTTCGCCCATCGCATCCATCAGTTCGCTTCTGCCGAAGTCGGCCTTGGAGATGCGGATCAGTTTCGTGCCCACCAGGAAGTAGAGATAGTCGATGGACGCGACGAACATCTTGTCGCCGACGTAGCCACCGGGCACCAGCGTGAACGTTCCCCCGAAGCCGTCAGACACCTTTGCCGGTGTGGCGTTCGGAATCGTACGCATCGCGCGCAGCACGGCGTCGGGACCCTGAGCGACGATGAACGTCTCGCCGTAGTCGCCGTCCCACACCGATTCCACGAGCGAAATCACGTCTCCGAGGCCGCAGACGGGCGCCTCGTAGCTCATCAACTCCGACTCTTCTTGGCTGCTCAGTTCGTCGACACACATCGCCGAGTCGTCGTTGTAGTAGCTCTGGTCACCTGACGAGCTCAGTTGTAGGTACTCTTGACGCGCCTTTTCGTACTCGTCGACCAGGTTCTGGTAGTGCTCGGGATACTCCTCTTCATACCCGGCCATCGCTTCGAGCTCGCGCTCCAGCTCGAGTAGCAGGTTCTCGAGTTCGGCTTTGCGTGCCGTCGACGTGGTCATGTTCGACGGCTCCGCTGTCTCGGCGTTTCAACAGCCATGACGCGCTCCTAGTGCCTGCAGGGTATCGTCGTTCATCCGTCCGCTCTGCTCCAGTTCCGCGTCACGTTGGAAAGCGCGGATGGCTGCCCTCGTCTTGGGCCCGACGATGCCATCGATTGGACCCGTCGCGTAACCCAGGTTTCTCAGGCGTGCTTGATAGCCTTTGGCCGTGTGCAATGGCTCCAGAGCGCCGATTTCCAGCTTCTTCCGGTAGCCGTCCACCGTCACCTCGGCCTGGGTCGCCGTGAACGGAACCTGCACGTCCAGCATGCCTTCGGAGTCCGTCGTGCCTTCGACCTGCGCGTCTTCGACGGTCAGCACGAATGGCTTACTCTCGACGGGACCGCCGTCGGGGTAGCGAAGCAGGATCTTGAACGGGCGCTTTGCCTTGCTGAAGACGAACTTGGCCGACTCGCCCCGCGATACCGGGAACCAGCGATGTTCGGGTGGCTCGTCGGGGATCCAGACCATGTCGCCGGTCTTGAGCAGGTACTCCGAACGGGACTTGAACAGGTGTGCGTTCTTCCCGTGATCGCGGATCGCGAGGTAGTCGTAGCCGGGCGCTGCCCGAGCGACGAGTTCCTTCAGCGTTTCGCTGTGAAGCACCTCCACGTATGCCATCAGAACCCCGAGCTTCGGTAAGCACTGTGCATACCGAACAACCGCATCGACCGCAATGGCGAGGATCGGCCGTTAAAGATCGGGCTTCGGGTGCCGGAGCCTTTGGTGCTCTCGCGCGATGATCACGACCGTGAGCAGCGCGCCGACCAAAGCCATCACTGCGATCGACGTGACGAGCAAGCGCGCCGCTTCGACCATGGCATCGCCGGCGGTGCGCGCCATCCATCGTTCGTGAGACTCGGGCAATGAAGGTGGCGCATCCGCCTCACGACCATCCTCCACGAGCTGGTACAGGCTGATGGAGGCGACCGCGACCATCACCATCATCGCGGCGAGCAATCCTCTGCCGAAGCGCACGCGCAACAGGACACAGCCGCTCGAAACGACCAATCCTGCGGCCAGTGACGTGGCTTCCAGTACTGGGCGAGGGTCGTCTTCCGTCGAGCCCAGCGCGAACCAGGACAACGACAGGCCTGCCACCAACCAGCTCCAGCACAGGATGCGAAGCGGTAGGCTCGGTTTCGCCCGAGAACTAGACGAAGTCATCGGAAAACAGCAACTGCAGGGGGCCGTTGTATGGTGCGCCTTTGGGGGGATCGATGAAGTCCACCGCGTGTGTTGGACCCAGCTCCGCGCAAGTGCAGTCGCCGATCTTCTTCTTGCCCGCCAGCGCTGCCGACTTCCAGGTGTCGACGAACTCGCGCACTTGCCGCGTCCCGATGTCTTGCTGCAGGTGCTCTTTCCACAGAGCTTTGCGGAACGCCGTCACGTCGGCTCGATTGTGCAGGACGACTCCCATTTCAGCGTCGGTCCCCTGCAGACTGCGGCCGTTGGCATTCGCCGATCCGATGTATGCCCACGTGTCGTCGACGACGGCGATCTTCGCGTGTGGGTAGACCATCGTCGGGGTGCCGGACAAGCAGGTGGCCAACGCGTATACCCCCACGCGATTCGCCGAGTTGGATACCTTTCGCAGAGCGTCGATGAACTGAAACTGCAGCATCGTGCCGTGCCGAGTGGCACGCTTGAACGCCTCGTCCTTCGCGGTGGCTCCTTGTTGAACCGCTTGCCAGGTGCTGTATTCGCGCAGGTGTGGCACGCCTGCCAAGGCCAGCTCCTCCTCGCTGGAGAATGGCACGACGATGATGGCTTGCAGATCCGGTTTGGCGTTGAGGGCGTCGACGAGCGCGTCGCGCAAGTCGGTATCTCGATAGTACTGGTTCTCCATGTACACGAAATGCCGCGCTTGGCTGACGACTTGACGCAGTACCTCCAGGGTGCCCAATGACTTGACGTTCACCGGGATGGCGCCTGGTCCAGCAATGGGGGATGGCTGCGTCGTGCGCGTGTCGGTCTTGACGACCTGGCAGTTGTGGGCCGTTGCCGTTCGCGGCGTGATGCCCGGCGGCGGGATGTCATCCGCAGCGGAAGGCGCGCGCAGCGTATTCGTAGCGCGGTCGTAGTCTTCACCGTCGTTCCAACGGCGGATGAAGTCCCGCTCGATGTCGTGCGCCACCACGCCTTCGACGTGGGCACCGATGTCGTGCCAACAGCGAATGCCGAAAGCTGGATTGGGCGTCGTTGCGTGTCCGACGGGCGCGTGCCTGTCGGGAAAGAAGTCGATACCGCCGACGAATACGGCGTTGGTATCCACGCACACGTACTTCTCGTGATACGAACCGAACTGGCCGATCGGCGACGGTAGTGAGAACGGGTGGACGGCGAGGCGGACTTTGATGTTCGGCGAGCCCAGCGCCTTGATCCGGTCGATGTTGGCGCGTCCGTTGTGGAAGTCCAACAGGAAGCAAACCAGAACTCCGCGCCCCGCGGCGGCCAGAACCACGTCTCGCAAGGCAGAGGAACCGACTTGTGTGTTCAAGTCGAGTGTCCAGCTGGCGATGAAGATACGAGAGCCCGCGCTCGCCATCGCTGCGCCAACCGCGTCGAAGTAGTTGTCTCCGTCGATCAGTGGCGTGACACGGGTGTTGGTTTTTCGAAATCCCAGGTTTCGTCCGGGGTCCGCCCACCAGCGGTGCCCGACCAGCTGAGGTGAGGCGGCGCGTAGGGTCTTGTTGAAAGCCGTGATGCGAACGATGCAGAAGTACTCTTGATCATCGGGCTCGTCGGTGGCCGCCGGGAGATTGATCGTCGTCATCAAGAAACTCAGCTTGTTGGCTGAGTCCGTTTGCAGCAGGATCTTCGTGGTGCTCTCCGAGAATGGTTCCGCTTCGATGTCGGACGTGCGCTTGAGGGGGCGATCGAATACGCCGAAGGGGAAGTCGGAGGCATCGAACTTGCTCGGTGTGTTGGTGTACACGGCGTACTTCCTGTGCAGAACCAGATCCATCTCCGACAGAGTGATGCTCACCTGCGCCGAGTCTGGTAGGTCGACGCCCTCCAGCTGCACCCGCACTTGCACGTCGTCTTCCATGAACGCGGTGCGTGTCGAGAACTCGAGGTAGGTCCCTTTGGGTTTGCCACTTGCGAACGGAACTTCAGGCTCGATTACCCAGTCTACGAGCATTCGAATCTGCCGTGTGACCTTCTTGGGGGTGCCTCTCGACCTGCCGCGCTGCAGGGAGATTCGTATGGGAAAGGTGCCCGGGTTTTGCTTCTTGGTTGGTAGCGGCATTGGCTTCGTCGACGTCGTCAGGCGAGCGCTTCGAGCGCGCTGGTCGTGGCTTCATCCAGTTCACCTGTCACGGGTAGGCCGTTGAACTCCTGAAAATCGGCGAGTGCGAGCTCGAGGTCGATGGTGAAATCTTCTGCGACGGGCCCCGCCCCGATCACGAGCTCTTCCAGGCGGTTCGCTACTTGTACGAGTGTGGGTAGCGCGATCCCGTCGACGATGTCGATTTGGTATGCGTCCACCTCGCCCGGTTCAGCGGCGGGAACTTCCAGGCGAGCACTCGTCACCTCCGGTGGAATGATTTCGAGTAGTACGCCCTCGTCGTTCGTGATGCCGGAGCGTAGCTCCGAACCGAATTTCAGCACGTACTCGACACCGGCCCGGGGAGTGTCATCGACTTCGACCAGCTGCAGATTGACTTCGGTGCCCTTCTCGGAGACGTCAATGTCTCGGGTTATCGCGGCAACCCACGCAGGATACTCGCTGCTTCCGGGTGCGGAGTTGTCGCCCGCGGGTTTCGGGACGATGCCATCCTTGAAGAGGAACACCTCGACGCGGCGGTTGGTTTCCGATTCCACACCGTCACCGGTATCCACGACCGGGAAGTTCTCGCCGCAGCCGTGAGCCGTGGGCGCGACCTCGTCAGGGAGCGTCGTTCCGTCCAAGTCCATGTACTCGACGATCGCCGCGCGACGCGTCTTGGGTCCGAGCTTGCCGTCCACGGGCGGGTCACCTAGATCGTGCTCGCCTTTGTGACGCTCCTGAAAATCCTCGATGGTTTCCTTGTCCGGCGCGCCTTGCAGGGCGTCGGGCAAGGCTCGGATCATGGCCAGAGTTTCTGTGGCCCCCCAGCGCTTGTTACTTGGAATGCTCGATTCGTACTGCTTCAGCCAGTGGTCGACGTCGTCCTTCAAGTAGGCGACGACCGCCCGTGCGCGCTCCAACGAAAGGGGATCGTTGTAGTTTGGCTCACCCGTCGTGTCGGTGTGCCCGACGACCAACGCCTCACCCTCGCCGAGGTTGGTGTACGCTTGAACGACTTTCCGAATGCCGTTCATCGCGCTGGGCAGCAGAAAGCACTTGTTGGTGGCAAAGAACATCCCGATCAACCGGACACGGTGAACTCGTGGCTTGCCACTTTTGACCACGACCGTGTGAAACTGACCCGTCGGCAGGTGCAGACCCGCCTTCAGTTCGTCCAAGGTGACTTCAATGGGCTTCGACACGGGCAGTTCGGGGTCCTGATTGTACGCGACCTTTTCAGTCGCGGGGCAGAATGTCTTTGATGGCGTTGTACCAGTTATCGCCCATGCGCTGGGCACCGGCGTCGTCCGGGTGTACACAGTCGTTGGCTTCACACGGGCTGGAATTGGTCCACAGATCTGCCACGAACACCGGCGACTCGGGCGTGCTGATGCCGCTGGCCCAAGCGGGGACTGCCTCCACCAGTGATTGTGCTGCCGGGTTTACAGGTGACTCTTCCGTGCAGTCTGCCGGGCAGTTCTGCGTGATGATCTTCTGAATTTGCGCCACGACGAGCACGACGTTCGGATTGTGGGCACGCGCTTGTTCCACCAGCGTTTCGTAGTTCGCCAGCACGGAACTGGCGGCGGTCGAGCCGCCCCAGACGTCGTTGACGCCCAATTGCAGCAGTACGAGGTCCGGGTCGTGGCTAGCCATCAACGTGCTCATGCCCGGGTAGTCTTGAACGGGGTCGCAATTGGAGATGGTGAACGTTGCTCGAGTGTACTGCTGAGCGGTCGAACAACTGACGGCGCTGTGTCTGACTTCGCTGCCGCAGTCGTCGGTGTACTCGCCGACGAATTCGAACCGCGTGTAGCCGTTGTCCTGGAGGTTCTGCAGTAGGTACTTTTTGTAGCAACCGGGGCCGGCCCAAGTGGAGTCGCCGACGATCATGATCTTCGGTGTGGTGACGCCTTCGGGGAACACGCCAGTGGACGGCGCTGGCTCATCTGTCGGCACGGCCGGCGCTCCGGCGCTCCCTGCGGGTGCTACGGGGGCACCCCCTGCGGACGGAGTGACTCCGGGCCCGCTCGGCCCGGCTGGATCGTCTGGGCCCGTGGGGCCTGCTGTGCCCGTCGGACCCATCGGACCTGTCGGCCCCGGCGTGGAAGCCCCCGACGTGGTCGACGCTTCGGGTCCAGTCTCGGTCGGCTGTGCGCTCGTCGACGTGCCGGTCGCGGGTGATGTGGGATCCATCGCCGGACCGCTCGTCGCGTCGCTCGTCGTGGACGTCGGCTGGCTGCTCGTCGGCGTCGTCACTCCCACACCGGTTCCCTCGGGCCTCGTCGCTTCGCCCTCAGCGCAAGCCAGGGCGGCGACCAGGGGTAGGAACGACGGCGAGGTCACGAGAAGCCAACGCATGGCGTGCCACTACCACAGCGCGCAAGTGACGCGAACTTTTGCCTTTCCGAACGACTTTTTCCGGTCAATTCACAAGCTGAACCGTTTTAGCTCGGGGCGGCCGCGGGCTCTTTTCGGGCATGAAAAACCCCCATCCCGTCGCCGGGTTGAACGCCGGTCGGGTCCGACGATTCTTTGGTCGCGAAACCCCTGGAATCGAGCCGGGATCGACCCGATGCTACGGGTCAGACCCGTGGATCCCGCGCAGCAAGACACTCTCGACTTCGCGGCCACCGAAACCGGTGGTGCCAGCGCCGCAACCGTCGGGCTAACGTTGTTGGCCCACCCGAACAGCGCTCGGATCGGCGAGGTCGCCCCCCTGTTCTCCCTGAGCGCTGGTGGGGCGCGCCGCGTCAGTCGACTCGAGTTGGAGTTCGGCGCCCCGGGCTCGTCGGTGACCGCAACCCTGGGGACGCCCGTCCTCAGTCGCAAGCCGACCATCATCAAGACCACCATCGACGGCAAGATCAGCGTCGAAAGCGAGGCCGACCGCGTGAACGTGGAGGGGCGCCCGCTCGGAGTTCCGGTCACCTTCGACCTCGATCAGCTGCGTCAGGGCATCACCCTGGACCTCGCAGGTTGTGTGCTGCTGCTGCTTCATCTCGTTCCGACCGAGGCCGACGAGCTGGTGAGCCATCAAGGGATCTTCGGCGACAGTTTGGCGATTCGCCGCGTGCGAGCGGAGATCGCCAAGGTTGCGGATCTCGATACGAGCGTGCTGATCCGTGGCGAGAGCGGGGCGGGAAAAGAGCTCGTTGCCCGAGCCATCCACACCGGCAGCACGCGCGCGGCGCGTTCGTACGTTGCCGTCAATGCCGCAGCGATCCCCAACGCCATGGCCGCCTCGGCGCTGTTCGGTCATGCCAAGGGCGCGTTCACCGGCGCGGCCGCCAAGAGCGTCGGGTTCTTTGGCGAGGCCGAGGGTGGCACGTTGTTTCTCGACGAGATCGGCGAGGTCCCGCGCGAAGTGCAAGTGCTGTTGCTGCGCGCCATTCGCGAAAACGAGGTACAGCCCGTGGGTGAACCACGGCCACGCAAGTGCGACGTTCGTCTGGTCACGGCTACCGACGCAGATCTGGAGGCACTGGCCGAACGCGGTGAGTTCTCACTGCCGCTGCTGCGCCGTATCGAGGCGTACTCGTTGACCATTCCCCCGCTGCGCGCCCGACGCGACGACGTGGCGCGGCTATTTGTACACTTTCTGCGTGCTGAGCTCAGCCGGCTCGGAGAGTCGGCCAAGCTCGACGAACAGCCTGCGCCGCGCAAGCCGTGGTTGCCCAGCCACTTCATTCGAGCACTGGTCGGCTACGAATGGCCGGGCAACGTGGCGGAGTTGCAGACGGTGGCCCGACGCTTGGCGATCATCAATCGCGGTCAAGAGCGGTTCATCGTCGACGATTGGCTCGGAGAACGGCTCGGGCTGGAGCAGCCCGGTGTCAGCCGTCGCCCGGCGTTTGGCTCGGCACCCGCGGCGCGGCGCGACCCGCGGGACATCTCTGACGAAGAGATCGTCGTCGCCATGCAGCGCACCCAGTTCAAGGTCAATGCTACCGCTGAGGTGCTCGGCGTGTCGCGCTCGTGGTTGCACACGCGCCTCGAGTTTTGCCAAGGCCTGCGCAAGGCCAAAGAGCTCACGGCTGCGGAGATCAGCGACGCGCTGTTGCTCACCGACCAGTCAGTCGCCGATGCCGCGGCGCACCTGCAGGTCTCCGAGCATGGGTTGAAGCTGCGCATGGCCGCACTGGGCATTGGCAAGTGAGCATCGGCAAGTTGAGCACCGGCAAATGAGCACCGGCAAATGAACACACGCAAGTGAGTGCAGTGGTAACGAGGAAGGCTCCATGGGCGCGGTGACCGATCCGGATTTGGCGGCGGGGCAGCTGCTATCGGGCAAGTTTCGCGTCGAGCGTGTGCTCGGGCGCGGTGGTATGGGCGCTGTCTACGTCGCGGAGCACATCTACACCAAGCGGCGCGGCGCTCTCAAGCTGCTACACAAGACCTACGCGGCGGTGCCGGAAGTCGTGGAGCGCTTCATTCGAGAAGCGTCGGCAGCCGGTGTGATTGGCAATCCGCACGTCGTCGAAACCATCGACGCGGGGCTGCTCGACACGGGTGAACCGTACATGTTCATGGAGCTGCTCGATGGCATGTCTCTCGACGAGCTGCTCGAGAAGCGTTCGCGTTTGCGCTTCGACGAGGCCGCAGACTTGATTGCGCAAGCCGCCGAGGGGCTCGCGGCGGCCCATGCGTCGGGGGTCGTGCATCGCGACATCAAGCCGGGCAATTTGTTCCTGGTGGGGGGAGAGCAACCCTTCGTCAAACTGCTCGACTTCGGGATTTCGAAATTCGCGCCGGCCTATCGAGAAGATCAGAGCCTGACCGTCGAAGGCCGTCTGCTCGGGACACCCCTGTACATGTCACCGGAGCAGGTAAATGGCCAACGCGACCTCGACGCGCGTGCGGACATCTACGCGTTGGGTGTCGTGTTGTACGAAATGCTCGCTGGTCAGCCGCCGTTCACCGGCGAGACGCTGATGGAGCTCAGTGTGCGCATCCACGACGGCAAGTATGTCCCGGTCAGTCAGATCCGCGCCGATGCTCCGGACGGCTTCGACGAAATGCTCGGCAAGGCGATGGCCGTCGACCGGCAGACACGCTACGCAACGGCCGAAGAGTTTCGGTCGAGTCTGGTGCAGTTGGTCGGAGCGCGCGCCGACTCATTTGCGCCAACCATGGCGGGGCAATCCGACGCGCCGCGTGCCTCAGGTGTCAGCGAGCCCAGTGCTGCAGTGTCGTACACGAGCGTCGCGCCGACCGAGCTCGGTACTGCTTCATCTGCGTCGCCCCCGCCCCCGCCCCGGTCGCTGTCGTTGCCCGGCGCGCAAGTCACCCTCGACCCGACGAGTGCAGCCTCCCCCTCCCCCTCCCCCTCCGCCTCGCCTGTCTCGAGCGCAGTATCTTTGGGCGGCAGTTCACCCGCTCCAGGCATGGTACGCGACGAAGCGCCGGCAGGCGTCGCCAAGGCGCGCAGCCCGCGAGCGCTCGTGGTTGCTTTGAGTGTTGCTTTGGCCGTCGCCGTGGCAGCCTGGTTCGTTCGACGCGATACCGACGAGCAATCCGAATCCTTCGCTGCCGAAACGGCCCCAACCGACGCCGTGCCGTCGCAGCCCGTCGCCGTTGCTCCCGTGCCGTCATCGACGCCGAAGGTCGTCGCGGCCCACGACGTGGTGAAACCCGCGACGGCAAGCGTCGTCACTGCCGCCGCGGCGATGAGCAGTGAGGTGACGCGTGCTAAGGCTGCGCCGAGGAAGCAGGTGAACACGCCCTCTGTCGCCGTCGCCGCGCCGCCACCCAGCCCGGAGCCGACCTCTGCCGCCGGTCGCGACGGGCTGACCGAGTCCAATCCATTTGCGCAGTGAGCAGCTGCGATTCCCGCGATGGGCATCATCACCGAGGCGCACCGAAGCCAGCGGCGCCGATGCTGGTCCATCGACCCGTCAGAGCCGGCGACGGTTCCACATGGCCCCACACCGTTAGCGTTGCGTTTCACTTTGGGCGAGGTTCCCGGTCGCGTGGATGCTTTTGTAATCGACCTCAACGGTAAGCGGACGTTGGCGGCAGACAACTGCGTTGGCAGTCGGTGGTTGGCAGTTGGCGCGATTGAGGCGTCACGGCAGCGCGTACCCAGTACGCCGCGGCCGCGGGTCGAAAGCGTCGCGTCATCACTCGGTTTCCGTTTGCGGTCGACCACATCCGTGTATCGAATTGTTTGCGTGCTGGCGGTTACCCGTGGGCAGCACTCGGCTCGGCGTTTCGTTGATACGAAACAAAAGTGTGTTTCCCTACAACTACCTCAGATGCCTACTCGGTCACTAGCTGTTGAGGGCGCGAATGGTGGGTCGCGCTTGCAGTTGGGTGCTCGGCTTGGTTTGGGGTGAGCGCTGGGATAACATGTTCACCCATGGCTGCTTTGAGACTTTGCTTTGGGAGAGGTTTTGCCTCGTGTTTGATTTTTTCTTGTGTCGCCGTGCTCGCCTGCGACGGGTCATCCGACGTTGGTGACGACGATGTGAGCACGGATGATGCTCGAGATGACGTCGCTGCGACCGACGACAATGCGACGGAAGACACTGCGACTGACGACGGTGACGACAGTTCGCCGGGCCCGACCGACGACGACGAGCCGTCCGGTTCTGATGACGACCCCGGTCCGACGGGTGCGCCCAGCGACACCCAAGACAACTCCGATACTCCAGGCCCCGATGACGGTCCTGCCGCCCCCGACGGACCTGAGCCCGATCCTACGAGCGATGCAACCGACGACGGCCCAGGCGGGCCGGCAGATCCGAAGCCTGGGCCTGGACCCGATGATCCCGGCCCGAACGGGGCGGGCGGGACTTCGCCACAGCCGGGTCCGGATGGCTCGGGCGGCGACCAGGGTGCAGGGGGTGAGCAGGGTGCAGGAGGTGATCAGGGCGCAGGGGGCGATCAGGGCGCTGGCGGCGGAGCGAGCAATCCGTACGGCGCCCCGGCGCTTTACATCGAGCACTGCGCCACGTGCCACGGCGACGACGCCAAGGGCACCGACGAAGGGCCGGAGATCGAGCACGCCGCGCCGTCATTGGTCGACTACTACGTGCGCAATGGCGACAACAACGAATGGGGTGGACCCAGCGCGGGTTGCGTCGAGGACACGGCCGATCCGAAGTACGCCGAACGCGGTTGCGACAAATGGGGCTCGCAGCTCGAGATGGACGCCTTCGACACGACGACCATTGGCGACGCGGAGCTCACCGAAATCAAAGACTGGCTCGCATCACGCCCGATGCCCACGACCGGTCAAGAGCTGTACATGGACTTCTGCTCGTATTGCCACGGCCCCGGCGGCGACATCCCGATCTTCACCTACTACGTCAAGGCCTCGTCATTGGTGTCCAGCGTACCGCTGTGGGATCCGGATCCGGCGCGCTCGAGCGAGCGCGACTTCTTGACGACGGTCAAAGAAGGGTTGACCGCGCAGGTTCCCGATCGGCGAGATGCCTACATGCCGCCGCTGGAGGACGAACTCACCGATGGCGAGATCTTGCTCATCGCCGAGTGGATGTGCACGCAAACGTACGCGATGGAACCGGGGTTCTGCAGCGACTTGCCCTGAGCCGCGTTTGAGCAGCTTCTGAGTTGTCGGTGTCCTGAGTGCTCCCAGGGAGCGAATCCGGGAAGTGAGCTCAGGGCACCAAGACCGCCGCGCCTGTGACGTTGCCGTCGCGCAGGTCACTCAGCGCGCGATTGGCGTCGCTCAGTGGGTACTCGCGCACGCTACTTCGCAGAGCGAGATCTTTGACGAGGCTCAAGAACCCGATGCCGTCCTGCCTTGTCAGGTTGGCCACCGAGTGAATGCTCCGCTCTTTCCACAGCAGTTCGTAGGGGAAGCTCGGAATGTCGCTCATGTGGATCCCTCCGCACACCACGCGACCGCCCGGTGCGGTGACGCGCAACGCTGCGGGCACGAGGGGGCCCGCGGGCGCGAATATCAAACTCGCGTCGAGCGAGTGCGGCGGGGTTTCATCCGCGCCGCCTGCCCACGACGCGCCGAGGCTGAGCGCAAAGTCTTGCTTCGATTGGTCGCCGGGTTTGGTGAACGCATACACCTGGCGACCCTGAGCGATCGCTACCTGGGCAATCAAGTGCGCTGCCGCGCCGAAACCGTAGATCCCCAAATGTTGCGCGTCGCCCGCCATGCGCAGCGAGCGGTAACCAATGAGCCCCGCACACATCAACGGTGCGGCTTCGGCGTCGCTCATCGTCGAATCGAGCGCAAAGCAGTAGCGCGCGTCGGCGACGGCATACTCGGCGTAGCCGCCGTCGAGTGTGTACCCGGTAAAGCGAGCGCGCTCACACAGGTTCTCTCGGCCTGCCGCGCATTGCGCGCACTGCCCACATGTCCACCCCAACCAGGGAATGCCCACGCGTTGCCCCATTTTCACTTCGTCAACAGAATCTCCCACGGCCTCGACCACGCCAATCACTTCGTGGCCCGGCGTGATGGGCAATTTCGGCTTGGGCAATTCCCCGTCGACCAGGTGCAAGTCAGTCCGGCAAACGCCACACGCACGCACGCGCACGAGGACCTGACCCGGCCCCGGCTCGGGCGTGGAAACGTCCAGCTCGACCAGCGCTTGGTGCGGCGCCTGTAAGACCATCCGACGCATGGGCGACGGTATACTCCGAGCTCACGCGTGAGGGTACCTCGTCCATCAGGCAGAGACGTACGTTCAGGCCATCTCCCCCGCCGTCCCTCTACCGGTGGCCGTTGCTTTCGCGCTACGCTCGGAGCCACAGGAGGAACAATGAGCTACCTTGCAGAAACGCTCAGCGCCATCAATGTTTGCGCCGTGGCGCTCCTTTGGCTGTTCATCAGGACCCATGTGGCGAACCGCGTCAAAGCTCACGCCGAAGAGTACGGTAAGCTTGACGCCAAGATACAGCGACTTCCTGACCTCCTGACTCTGGAGAAGGAGCTCAACGCCGTTCAGGCAGAGATTGAGCGACGCACCTTCGAGCGCAACGAGCAGTACAAAGCGGAGTCCGCCGCATACCACCGGGTGTGGAGGCAACTCGTTCGTTTCTATCTCTCATTCGTCAAAGCAACCGTGCCCAACGTTACGCTCGCCGTTGACGAACCTCGCCTCGAGTTGCAGCGCGAACGTCAAGAGTTGAAACACGCGAAGATATCGCTGCTGCATACGGTGGAACTCTACCGCCCCTTTTGTTCTGTTGAGATTGCGGAGCTTCTGCTTGACGTTGTCGAAGCCGTTCAAGCCGACGGCATTGAATTCGAGGCTGGGGACAACAGGACCAAGCAGCAGCAAGAGGCTCAGACGCTTCTCCGAATCGAGCCGCTGTACCTGGCTTTGGGGGAGGCGATCCGCCACAGGCTAACCGGCGGGCGGGTCGCGCTGGATGCTCGAGGCTCGCGTACAGGCATCATGCTCATTGCGGACGAACTTGCTTGGGAGGCTGTTGGTCAACAATCTTGATGGTCGTTCGGGTAGGTTGCCGCCGCCGCGCTTGACGTCGCGGGGCGATGTGGCGACGGTGGTTCGCAGAAAGCTGTGCAGATGAGCGGGGCCAAAGCGACGATCTCAACGCCCAGTGGCTGATCCTCTTCAGCCCCTGGTTTTCAGGGTGTACGTCTCCTCACCTGGAGACGTGCGCACCGAGCGTGAACGAGCAGTGCGCGGGCTCGACGAGGTGCAGCGCAGACCGGCGTTCGGCGGCAAAGTCGTGTTGCAGGTGGTGCGCTGGGATGACGAGCTTTCGCCCGTCCCCTTCGCCGTGCAGGACGCGCCCCAAGACGCCGTCAATCAATACAAGGGGCTGCCGCGTGACTGCGATCTGACGCTGGTGATTGTCTGGTCGCGCCTCGGAAAGCCAACGCGTCGATGGGCAGCAGTACTCGCCTGGCACGGCTTCTTCGCTTCCAGGTTCGGGGTCGTCGGGGACGCTCGCCGGGACTTCATCTGCTGGGATGGTCTCCAGGAGCACGAGAGTGACCGCGAGCACCGCTTTCACGGCTCGGCGCACTGCCCGGCTCCAGTCGGCTACTTCCCAGACCGAACCTGACCGGCCGCACCGTGGTATGGTCTCCCCGAAGGAATGTCCCATGTCTCATGACCGGATCACTCAAGTGCGAATTAGGGGGCTGCGCGCCATCGATGAATTGGTGCTCGATGTGTCTGGGCTCGTCACCCTGATCGGCGACAACGGCTCGGGCAAGAGTTGCGTCGTCGAAGCGCTATCCATGCTTCGATTGGCTTCGAAGCCGCTGTCGCATGTCCCCGACATCAGCAAGCGACATGGCGACTTCCTATCGCTCTGGCGGCGCGGGAGCGGCGAACTCGGTCTTGGTGTAACCGTGGAGGGGGCGGGACCCAAGATTGTCTACGACTTCACGATTGGGCTGGTCGGGGCATCCGCCCGGGTAGTCCAAGAAAGTGTTGACGTGTACGTGGACGCATTAGCGAGCGAACCGCTACACGTTCTCATTCGGACCGACAACGAGACAAGAGTATTCGAGCCCTCGCAGAATAGACTCGTCGGAGTTCACGAGCAGAGCGCATCGGGCGGTCAGGTTCAGGTCGGCGCGGAGGCGCTTGCGCTACCCTGGCTTGGGGTTGCCGCGCAGCCTGCAATCCGAAGGTTGGTGGCTGCGCTCGGCAGCATCGACGTGCATGTACCGTTCGAGACGAGAGGGTTGTGGCTACTTTCGGAGCTTGGCTTGACCGTGGGTCCGCGTTTGCCTTGCTTGTTGGAAACGGCCACGAAGCTGAATCGATTCGGTATCAACCTGCCCAACGCGTTCCAGACGTTGCGAAACCGTGGCGGCGCGGCGTGGACCCGCCTACTCGAGCGTGCCCAGATCGGACTGGGGGAGGATCTGCGGGATTTCTCGCTCACCCCGCTCGGCCGTGGTCACATCGGTCTCGAGGCTTTGTTCGGGGCGTTTCCTGAAGCGCCACTGCCCGCTGACTCGCTATCGGACGGTCAACTCGCCTACCTGTGTTTCCTCGTGCTGTTTGAGTTCCACGAGTCGAACTCGCTGTTGGTGTTTGATGAACCGGAAGTTCACCTCCACCCACAATTGCTCGGACGTGTAGCATGGTTGTTCGAGGAGGCAGCAACGAAGGCGCCTGTTATCGTTGCGACCCATTCGGATCGTTTCCTCGACAGTCTCAGCGCTCCAGCCGAATCGGTCGTGCTGTGTCAACTCGACAATCGCCGCGCGATGAGCTTGCGGCGCGTCGACAGTGGACGCTTGAACGAGTGGCTCGAGGAATACCGCGGCCTGGGCGCCATTCGTGCGGAAGGATACGAGGAGCACGTCTTCGCCCAAAGCCAAACTAATCCCAAGACGGCCAACACGCCATGATCGTCACAATTCTGTGGGAGGACCAGGGTGCGAAGGGGTTCGGTCCCCACACACTGTTGTTGTCGTGCCTGGAGGATTGGGGCCTCGGTTCGAAGTGGGACTTGAGACGCCACATCACGTCGGTTCCGAAGAAGGGCAACGGGCGGTTGCTCAAAGCGCTGCGAAGGGATGCTCAACGGCTCTCAGATGGCGGTCGAGTGTTCGCTGTGTTCGATCGCGACAAGACCCACGAGATGTGGCACCCGCCGGCACCCGCATGCATGGCTGGGACCTCGGTGAAGGTCAAAGACGAAGCGCCGGGCGAGTACGAGATCGTGTTTCTCGACAAGAACATGGAGTCCCTGTGCGCTGCTGCCGCGAGGGGCCTCCGCGAAACTCCACCAGCGACGAAGCTGACTCCAGACGGGCGTGACCGCCTGCTCAATCGCCTGGCGAGCAGCGGCCGTGGGGAGCGAGCGGAGATGCTCGATGCGTGTCCGAGCTTTGAGCGACTCGTTCGAAAGGTTGCTGCGTGCCTGGGACACGACCAACGACCTTGAATCCCCAAGGGGCGCCCTCCCGCGCTCAACTCCAAGGTGACGGGGCAAACAGGTTGTGCACTGAGGGCGGGACGCGCGGCGCCAAAATGTGCGCCAAGTGGGCGAGCACGATTGTCGGGCGGTGTTTCGAACCCCCGTTGGGTGAGGGTCCGAAA
>QJWJ01000368.1 GCA_003235365.1 Deltaproteobacteria bacterium | reverse complement strand
AGGCCCCGCCCGCCAATCCGCGCGCTCGTACCCTCATCGTGAGATACTCCACAGACCGCTGCGACGTCTGAGCGTATGTGTGTTATCGACAGCCCGGGCGTTGAAGTTGCCCGGCGGCACATCGTGGATCGGTTCTGGCTCCAGGCAGCCGCATTTGCGGCTGCCTGGAGCCAATTTCGGCCGTCAGGGCTAGCTTGGGCGCACGGTTGGCCAGACTCGCGTCGGGTGTTGCGAGGTCCAAGAAAGCCCGTCTTGTGAGGTCGCCGAGTGGGAGCCCGGGTTAGACGGTGGCGGCGACACATCCTTCGTTGGGCAGGCTGCCCTTGAGCAGCGCGATGAAGAGGAGACGCATCAGGCCACGCCATGGGCGCGTGCGGTTTTCGTCCGAGCGCATGCTCACTGAGCGCCATAGCGTCAGCAGGGTGTACGCCACGCGGCGTAGCGCCAAGACGACCAGCACACCGCCCGGGTCGGCATTGATCCACGGGCTGTCGTCCTCGAGAAACGCCACGTCTAGAATCTGGTGGCAGGTCTCCACGCCCCAATGCAGCACTGTCGCGTGGAGCCAGTGCTCGAGTGTCATTCGGTCTAGCGGCAGGCTGCTGACAAAATAGCGCGTTTCGCAGCTGGTGGTCTCACCGTGCTCGATGGTCTGCGAGTCGACCTGCACCAGCACCCGCGTGTGCGACCAAATGGGGCTCTTGCGGGGCAGCTCTGGCAGCGGCCCGTGGTTGACCTGAAACACGCGCAGGGTACGCACGACCTCGGCGTGATTCGAGAGCGTGTCGGTTCGCTCTGCGACCGGCTCGGTCGTTGCGAGTAGCTCACCAGCGAGCTGCTGCAATCGCCAACGGTCGTCGTTGAGGCGGAGCAGATAGTGCTTGCCCAACTCGACAACCAGTGCGGCGTTGCTCTCGCACGTCACGCCAGCATCGTAGCTCACCAGCTCAAAGAGATGTCCGAAGCGTTTGACCTGTTCGCGGAAGACCGCCGGGAAGTGCCCCTTCTCGTTGGTCTCGGCGGGCACTGGTGAGATGTCGAGGCAGGGGCGACCCGCTGACGTCACGAGTGTGCTCGTGACGGTGCGTAGCAGCCCAAACGGTGCACCTTCCTTGGGTGTGACCCGTTGGGCGTATGGTCCATCCCAGCTGGGCAGTGCCACCGCTTTGCCGTCGAGTGCGAGCTGTGCAACACCGCCGGTGCTTCGCTTCAATGCCTTGCGACGGTCGGCCCGCACGACGGCGCGATGCAGCAGGCCACGCACGTCCTCAAACGACAGCTTGCAGAGGGCATCACGCAGCGTCGTGTCGGCGACGCGACGTGGGATGTTCAGTGCACCTCGCAGTCGCGAGGAGAGATGGGCCGTCAGCTCCTCGACTTCGCCCAAGCCCTTGCAGCCCGCCAGCATCCCGACGAGCGTCGCCGACAAGAGTTCACGTAGCTTCCAGCGGCGCCCTTGGCGCCGCCGGGGGTCCGGAATTGTGCCCAGTTTTAGCTCATGGACGCGCTTGCGTACGTAGCCTGACATTCTTTGTAGACAGCGGCTGTCCATCGGTCGATCCTCCTAGTGATCATTTTTTGTAGACGTGATCTTTTTTGTCGGGCTCCCACCCGACAAGAGTTGGATCGGCAGGCGACCGACGTATGTTGATCGCCTGCCGTTCTTTTTTCAGCGGCAGAGCTTTGTGAGCATCTGCACGAGTCTGACAACGAGCTCTCGACCGAGGGCTCGTTCTTCTTGGCTGCCCACTCGCCGGATGCGGCAGACATCGATGATGGCTGCGCACTCGTGCGCTGATGCCCTAGCCGACCGAAAGAATTTCTTTTGATCTGCGCTGTGCCAGGCGACGCCTGAGCCTTCTGCGATGCAGAGCAGGATGCTCTCTGATGCTCGTTGGAGTTGATCTCCGAGCTGGCCTTTGGCTCGCGGTAGCTTCCTGCTGAGGTCGTGTGCGAGCTCGCCGAAGTCGAGCGCGACCCGATAGGCGTGCAGCTTCTCGTGGGCGAGGAGCGTTTCTCGTTGGTTGTGCATTCTAGCCTCCTTTTGTTGCGGCCCGCCGGAAGCGCCGGGCCTTTGCCCCGCCGACGGCCCGGCGCTGGAGGCGGGCCGCAGCAAAAGGAGGCGTGCACGACCACGCCCCTTCGTCTCGCGTTACGCGTTGCGCGTTCACGGCCACGTTGACGCCAACGTTCACGTTTACGTGAACGCGCAACGCGTAACGTGAGACCCAAAACAAACGTGTTCCTGCGCGTCTTCGAGACCCCGGGGAGGCGGTGGGGGTGGGCGGAAGGCGCGGTGAAAAACAAAATACGCCAGAGTCCGGCGTTGCTGCTCACTGGCGGGCCGCTCCTGGGCGTATTTTGTTTTTCACCGCGCCTGGGGGCGAGCCGGCGGGTAGGGGGCTCCCCTGCGAATCTGTGCAGCTCGAAATGGGCCGCGAATGTCCGGGCTAAGTCCCCGGAAGGATCCAGCCTCTAGCGTGCTCGAGAAAAGAGAACCAATTGGAGTTGGTGCCTGGACCGGCCCGGCTCGGGCGGCTATGACGTGCGCCGTGGTGGAGCGTCTGAGAACCTGGCTGCGCAACCGCA
>QJWJ01000046.1 GCA_003235365.1 Deltaproteobacteria bacterium | reverse complement strand
CTGGGGGAGCGGCAACCGGGTTTCGATAGTCGAAGAGCCTGTCCATCGCCCGGACCTTGACCCCGACGCTCGACAGCCGCTTGGTGCTCACGTTGAAGACGCAGGCGCTGACCTGGCGCACTCGGCCCTCTTGTGAAGCGCGCCAATCGCAAGTGATCATGTCGCCCTGCGTTGCGAGCAGTCGGTCGAGGTATGGGCCCTCACTTTCCCGCAGCGCTTCGCGTAGTTTGAGCGCTCCCCGCTTGGCTCGGGGATCGCCGAGGTAGGCGAGCATCATCGCGCCGTGCAAGCGTACCGGGCGATGATTGGCGCCCAACAGCTCGGCGAATTCGTTGGCGTTAGCCAGCGCCGCGCGGTCGCTCTCCAACAGCTCGATGATCGGATTCTCCACTCGGAAGCTCGTGCCGCGCGCCTCGACGTGCCACTTGATCGCCTGAGCCGGGCGCAGCTTCGACCCGTAGTGCAGCGGCCGGTGCTTGGTCGGAGTTTTGCCGTCATCTTCGTAGAACTGAACCGACAAGTTGACCTCATCCAACGTCTTTGCGCCGTTGTTGATGACAGCCAATTCGATCTCGAGGTGGTGGTGGTCTTTGTGCGCACGCGACTTCTGCTCGATGAGCAGTGTGCTCAGTCGGGGAAACTGGAGCGCCCACAACGACGAATCAGCGTGTTCGCACTGGCACGGCTGCCCAGCCGCAACTTGTTCGGCGGTTGGTGGCGCAGGTGGTTCGGGTTCGGGCTCCACGACGGGTTCGTCAGGGGTCGGGGCGGGAGCGGGGGCTGCCGCGGGTGCAACTTCGACGGGCGGCGGAGCTGGCACGGGCTGCGGGCGCGGGGCTCGGGCGGTCTCGTCTTCGACCAGCCACGACGAGGTGAGGACCGCAGCGAGAGTAGTCGCTGTCAACGTGATCACGATTGCGAGGGTCGAGCGCGGCAGAACGCGGATCAGATCGCGCCACTCGAGCGGTTCCGGTTCCCGTCCTTGGGGCGTCGGTGCCGCGACCAACACCGGCTTCGGTCGAAAGTACGCCAGCTCTGAAACGAAGCGTCGGTGCACCTCATCACTGCCAGGACCCGTCCCCAAGACGACGCGTTCCGCGGCAAGCCCCAGAACGAGCACCAATAGGGCCGCGAGAATACCCACTGCGAATGATCCAGTTGCGCTCGCGTCAGCGGACCAGTGGCTCCATTGACCGCCGACTGCGAGCGAGACCGTGACCGTCAACGAGGCGATGGCGATCCACAAGATGCGTCGGCGTCGCGTGACCTCGGCGTCTGGAGGGGCTGCGCCGTCACTGAAGTGCGTCAAACACAGCTTGTTCAGCGGCGTCGTTCGCGACGCGAGGGTTAGCAGCACGTGTTTCGACGAGTCGCGGACCTCCTCGACGTCGTTCCAAGGCACGAGGACGTGAGTTCCCGTCGTGACCGCGCCGGTCGCGTAACCCTGGCTGTAGGCGCCGACGCCGAGGTGCACGACCAGCAACCCTTCGGGCGTGCACTCGAGTTCCAGGCTGCCGACGGCGTTGCTGTGGGCGCTGGGCGCGGCGATGGCGCGGATCCGCATGCTCTGGACTGCCCTCATACCGTCCAGGCTCGAAAAAGCTACCGTTTTGCCTCGAGCGAGCCATTTGACGCCAAAAACCGAAAAAGCCCCCGGCATGGCGCGCGGGGGCTTTCGAGGCTGATTGAATGATTGAGAACAACGGGCGGCCCATTCGGACCACCCGCCATTCAAAGGCCGGTCAGCTTTCCGAGGAGGCCAGCTTGGCAGCAGTCTCGACGGTTTCGTCGCCTTCTGCTTCAGCGGGACGCCCCAAGGAAGGACCACCGAGCGTGAAGTCGTAGCCGTGGCTGCCGTGCTCGCCGTAGTCGAGGCCCTCGGACTCCTCTTCGTCGCTGACGCGTAGACCCATGATGGACTTGACGGCGAAGAAGATGATGAATGCCGAGACCAGCGTGAAGCCGGCGTATGCCGCGACGCCGATGAGCTGCGTCACGAAGTTGTGCTCCTCGTTGGTCGAGAAGATACCGACCGCGAGGGTACCCCAGATACCGCAGACCAAATGCACAGACGTTGCACCGACGGGGTCGTCGATCTTCATCTTGTCGAAGGTCAGGACGGAGCCGACGACCAGGCCACCGGCGATGAGGCCGATGATGATCGAGCTCAAGGGGCTGACGGAGTCGGCGCTCGCGGTGATGCCGACCAGACCAGCGAGAATGCCGTTGAGGGCCATCGAGACGTCGGGCTTGGGAGAAACGAAGCTGTAAGCGACGATGGCGCCGATGCAGCCGGCAGCGGCAGCCAAGCAGGTGGTCACCAAGGTGAGCGAGGTGGCGCCGGGATCAGCAGAGAGTACCGAGCCACCGTTGAATCCGAACCAACCGAGCCAGAGCAAGAACACACCGATGGCTGCCAACGGCATGTTGTGGCCGGGGATGGGAGTGATGCGACCGTCTTTGCCGTACTTGCCGCGACGCGGCCCGAGCAGGAGGATACCCACCAGTGCGCCCCAGCCGCCGACCGAGTGCACGAGGGTGGAACCCGCGAAATCGTAGAAGCCCATCTCGTCGAGCCAGCCGCCGCCC
>QJWJ01000087.1 GCA_003235365.1 Deltaproteobacteria bacterium | reverse complement strand
CCCGAGCCTGAACCCGAGCCCGAGCCCGAACCTGAACCCGAGCCCGAGCCTGAGCCTCAACCCGAACCCGAGCCCGAACCGAGCCGCACCAGCTACCCAGTGACGGCGGAGGAGGGCTGGGTATACGGCGCGGACAATCGTTTTGGAATCGACGGGCCCGTGTTTACCTACGGAGACGACTACTCCACGGTCGAGCTAGACGCCGACAGCGATCCTTTGTGCATCTCGGGATACCTGGAGTCGTCGGCCGGGGGAGCCGACGAGCATTGGGGGACGGTGCTTGCGTTGCAGCTGCACCAACCCGGGGACGTCGACGTGGCGGGGCCGTTCGACGCGGCGGCGGCGGGATTGATCGGGTTTTCCTTTCAAATCAGTGGGAGCGCCGTTCCCAGCATGCGCTTTCGGATAACGACTGAGGACCAAACCTTCTGCGCGGACGTCCCCGAGGGGACGTCGAGCATCGACGTCGCTGACCTGCGTATCGACTGCTGGTCACCGACGACCACCACGCAGCCCGACCCCACAGACCTGTGGCGGATCGAGTGGCAGGCCGTTCCCGACGCGACGACGGATCTGAACTACGACGTCTGCATCAGCAACCTGCGCGGCTACTGAGGGCAAGCGTGCGCCGGAAGCACCGCTGCCGCGACGATCCGCGGAACGGGCCAAGTCGTGGTGCTTTCGGAGCGAGGTCGTGACGTATCCGCGGTAGTGTCGCGAACATGCACTTGGCCATCCGCTGGCGTCACTGGTTCCGACCGGTGACGATTTGGGTTCCATCCTGGCCATTGGCGCTGGCACTGACGGCAGCTGTGGCTGTGGGAGTCGTGGTCATCGGACGCAACCTGTACGGATTCCTCGCGCCGGTGCGACCCGAGACCGCAGCCACTGTCGTGATCGTCGAAACCTGGGCGGAACGCGGCTACGCCAAGACGATCGCGAACGCAATCGAGTCGGGTCCAACCGGCCGAGTCATCTTGGTCGGTTCGCCCCTCGACCCGTTGTCTGACTTCTCCAAGTTCCCCACGAGTGCCGATCTCTGGGCTGCGCGACTTCAGAACGAAGGCGTCGACCCATCGCACTTCGCCGTCGTGCGGGTCCCTGGCGCGATCCGCCACCGCACTGCACACGCCGCGCTCGCAGTGGGGCGACACCTCGATTCATCGGAAGTGACGGCCGCGAATCTACTCACCTTCGGTCCGCACGCCCGTCGCAGTGCCCTCATCTACGAACAAGCGCTACCCCCCGGTACACGACTCGGCGTGATCGCACTTGCGCCCCGCAGCTACGACCCCTCCCGCTGGTGGCGAAGCAGCGCTGGCGTGCGCACCGTGCTGAGCGAGCTGATCGCGTACGTCTACGTGCGATTTTTCGGCAATGAGGTGGATGCCGCGCGACGAGAGTGGAACGGTTTGTCCGATGATCAGCGGCATGTCGGACCGACCGTGCCCGAGCCGTGACCATCAGCGCAAAACCAGTGCTGGCATCCCTCCATGGCGCTACGCTGGCAGACGGTTACCGTGGTTGCAGACGCTCACCTGTCGACACTAGCATTCGATCTCCCGACCTAACGCGTGCAACGCGATCAATCCCCTCCCGCCATGGCTCCGTCCTCGCCCCGCTTCGACATCCCCACTCTCCAATCGGCCGCGCTCGAGCGCGACGAGACACAGCGCCAAGCGACGCACGCAGGGGACGGCGGAGCAGCACGTGAATGGCCGCGAGCGGCCCCCGTGTGTCCGCAGGTGCTGGGCACGTCGGCGTTGTGCCTCGCGTGCGCGCTGTCCTCGCTCGTCGCTTGTGGGGAACGAGCGGGCAGCACGAACAGCGACGCGTCAACCAGTGCGAACGACCCCACCACGGGTGACCCAGGCCCCACCACGACTGTCGCGCCGACTGCCAACGGCTCGACCCCAACGAGCCATTCGAGCGGCGCGTCACCTACCAGCAAGCTCCCCCCCGAGCCGTCCACGCCGGTGACTTCGGGGCCCGCCACCGGCGGCGCGGGCGGTACTACCGGCCCCGACGGCACGAACGCGGCGGGGGGCCAACCCATTCGCCCTGGCGGCACACCGCAACCCGCAACAGGAACCGCAGGAGACCCGACTGGCGGCGGCGGTTTCGGTGGCGTCGAGGCGACCGCGGGCGGCGCAGGCGGCGAAGCACCCCTTGGCGACGGAGGGTCCGCACCGACCGTCCCAGAGCAAGTGGCGGACTGGCCGTTAATCAACGGAATTCAGTGGGCAGACACGGAGGGCAACCCCATCCAAGCTCACGGCGGCGGCATGCTCAAAGTCGGGGACGACTACTACTGGTTCGGTGAAAACAGAAACCCCGACGGCACCTTTTACGCGGTGTCCGCTTATCGATCGCGGGACTTGAAACGGTGGGAGTTCGTTCACGACGTACTGACGATGATGAGCGACCCAGGGCTCGACCCCGCCAACGTCGAACGCCCCAAGGTCGTGTACAACGCCAACACCGGCAAGTACGTGATGTGGATGCACTGGGAAAACGGCATGGGCTACGGCGAAGCGCGCGCCGCCGTAGCCAGCTCGGATACCGTCGATGGCGACTACACGTATCACGGCAGCTTCCGGCCCATGCAAGACTCTGGCGTGATGGACCACGGAAAGCCGGGCTACATGTCCCGCGACTGCACGCTGTTCGTCGACGACGATGGCACCGGGTATTTCCTGTCCTCCTCCAACGAAAACTACGACCTACACTTGTACGAGCTGACCGACGACTACCTGTCGATCGCGCGACGCGCGGCGCTGCTGTTCGAGGGTGGGCACCGAGAGGCGCCTGCACTGTTCAAGCGCGGCTCGACGTACTTCCTCGTCACGTCCGGCGCGACAGGTTGGGACCCCAATCAGGCCAAGTATGCAACGAGTGCTTCGTTGGTGTCCGGCTGGTCGGGGCTGAAAGACGTGGCTGACAGCACGACGTTCCATTCGCAGTCCACGTACGTCCAAGCGGTCACGGGCACGGACGGCACTGAGTACCTGTACCTCGGCGACCGCTGGGCTGGGGCGTGGGGAGGACGTGTCAACGAGTCGATGTACGTTTGGCAACCCATCAGCTTCCCGAACGACACCACGATGTCCATGAGTTGGTTCAACGACATCGCCGTCGATACGACGCAAGGCACGGTCTCGGGAACGGTCGAAGCGTTCACCTTCATCAACGTGGCAAGCGGCATGGTCATGGGCGTCGCAGGTCCCGCCGACGAGAACAGCTCTGACGTCGTGCAGCAGCAACAGGGTTCGTCCAGCGTCTGGCGGCTCAACTACGACGGCGCCGGTTACTTTCGCATCACCAATCAGGCAGGCGGTAAGGTAATCGACGTCCCCGACGAGTCCACCGACGCCGGCACCCACGTGCATCTCTGGGACGACAACGGTGGCGCTCACCAGGCGTGGCGCCTGATCGATCTGGGGCGCGGTCGCTATCGCGTGCGCAACAAGAACAGCGGCCTCTACTTGGGCGTGTCCGGAGGCTCCAGCGTCGATGGCGCCGGCATCGAGCAGCAAGCGCAGTCCGACGGTGACACGCAAACCTGGCGCGTCGTGGTCGCGCGCTGAATGAGCGTTCGCGATTCGCGAGCGCTCATTCGATGCCCTTGCTGCTCTGGTCCAGCAAGGGCGCTTCTCGCGGCGGCGTTCGGTCCGCCCGCGCGACGAAAAACGCAGATAATCGGCTGCGGCGCGACGCAGACCAATCAAATCCGTACGCCCATGCCCCAATCTGCGAGACGTTATGTTCGATCCTGACATAGACAGCGCCGGATTCCTCGATCAGAGTTGCGTTGCAGTCACCCCAGCTCAACGAGCGGTGAGAGTTCGACCGCGAGGGAAATCCAATGAAACACCGAAAGTTCGCCCGTCTCCCAATCGCCATCGCCGCGCTGGTCGCGACAGCCGCCACTGCAAACCCCAGCCAGGCGTGTGGCGGTCTATTCTGTTCGCAAAGCTCACCCGTGAACCAGGCCGCCGAACGCATCGTGTTCGCGCAGCAGGGCGACACCACGACCGCGATCATCGAGATTCAGTACGAAGGTCCGTCGGAATCGTTTTCTTGGGTGCTGCCGGTGCCGGGGACACCCGAGGTGGCGCTCAGCTCCACCCAGGCGCTGGATCAACTGCAAATGCAAACCAACCCCATCTATCAACTGAACACGACGTTCGAGCCGTGTGAGGATGATGGACTCTTCAACTTTGCGTCGGGCGACGATGCTGAAAGTTCGGCAACCAGTTTCGAACACGACGTCACCGTCATCAACTCCGGCAACGTCGGCCCCTACGACTACGAGCTGCTCCGCGTCGACCAGAACCGCGACGACGCCGCCGGTCTGGTCCTGCAATGGTTGGACGCCAACGGCTACGACGTCACTTCGCTGGGAGAAGAGCTCCTCGCCGACTACCTGTCGCAGGGCCTGAACCTGCTCGCGTTTCGGCTGAACAAGAACGCCCCGTCCGGATCGATTCGCCCCATCCGGATCACTTATGAAGGCAGCCAACCGATGATCCCAATCCGCCCCACGGCGGTCGCAGCCAATCCCGACATGGGCATCATGGTGTGGATCCTCGGCAAACACCGCGCGATCCCGCACAACTACCTGAGCCTCGAGCTCAACGAGATGCTGATTGATTGGTTCAATCCGAGTGGGACCTACGATGCCGTCGTCACGCGCGCGGCCGACGACGCGGGGGGACAAGGATTCGTAACTGAAATGTCAGACAGCACGAAACGGTTGTCCCGCATCGTGTACTTCGAGGACGGCCAGGCCGAGCAAGTGCGGGCGGCCTTGCAAGGCGCCCAGACGTACCGCGACACCTGGTTGCCGATGCGTGAGTGGGATGGCTTCGACGACGTGATTTCGAGAACCGTCCCCGTGCCCGCCGGCACCAGCCCCCAAGACGTCATCGATTGCCTGGACTGTGTGCTCGACATGCTGCCGGCCGTCAACCGCGGCGAACTCGAAGCAACCCTCCCTCCCGCCGCGAACTTCACCATCGAAGAGCGCTCGTGCGAAGAGCTCGACTTGACCCCCGGTGATGAATGCACCGCGGTGATGGGCAGCGATGGTCGCCCGTTGTGGGATCCCGAACGATTCATCGAAGAACTGGAAACGCTGGTGCTCGCGCCGATGCGAGACACCCAAGCGCTCCTGGACGAACACGACACGTTCACGCGCCTCTACACGACGATGTCTGCGGACGAAATGACGATGGATCCGGTCTTCGACTTCAACCCCGACCTGGATACCGTCACCAACGTCCACACCCGAACCCGCAACGTCGGTTGCAACGACAACTGGGAGGTCTTCTTCGCCGAAGGTCGAGTCAGCAACGACTCGTTTTCCTGGCCCGTCGGGATCGACACGATGCCGGCAAACCGTCGCGTCCTGCAACACGGCATTTCTGGGGACGCGATGGTGCTCGAAGACAACCGCGAAGAGATACGAACGGAAGCGTCGCGCTTGAAGCAATTCGCCGTCACCGATGATGGCTGCGGGTGTCGCGTGGTCGGGTCGAGCCAACCTTCCAGGTGGTCGCTGATTCCACTCGTCGTCGCCTCGCTCCTGCTCAGGCGACGACGAGCCAACTCGTAGGTCCTCGGATGCCTGTAGCCCGTTCACCGATGATGACGGCGAGGCGGTTCAGGGTCAGCCCGACAAACGCGAGGCCCGAGACCGCCGCGTTTGCCGAGCGTCCTGCCAGGACGATCCGGCAGCGGGTTATCGCGCCGAAATACAGTGTTGGCGTCACGAAGACTGCCCGCTGGACACGCTCTGCACGATCGAGCCAGAGTCGGGTTCTCGACACTGCCGCTCAGGTCCAACGCAGACGACACCGCTGTGGTGCTCGACCGCGCAGGACTGCGCCGACCTCAGGGGTTGCCCGATTGAGGCCCGCAAGTGCATCTCGAGCGATTCATTGCAGGCGCTTCGATCGGATTCTCCGGTTCGCACCACCCCAAAAAGTCCAGCAAACTTCGTGCCATTGAGCCCTCGACCTGCCCCTGCCAGGCCGGGGTCACACACCAAGTCAGCGGTTGCGTCACCCCAACGCCCGTGGTTGGGTGAACGCTCCGATCGTCCCGAGAGACCCGAACCGTCGAGGAACCATGAAACTCGCCATCCTCTCCCGCAGCGCGAAAGCCTACAGCACTCGCCGCCTGGTCGAAGCAGCGAAGCAACGCAATCACGGCGTGAAAGTCCTCGATACACTGAAGTTCTCCATCGATCTCGAGCGCGGTGATCCAGATCTGTACTACCGCTCGAAGCTCCTGAGCAGCTACGACGCCGTGGTACCCCGCATCGGCGCGTCCATCACGTACTTCGGGACTGCGGTGGTTCGCCAGTTCGAACAGATGCACGTGTTCTGTGCGAACTCCAGTCTGGGCATCGTCAATTCCCGGGACAAGCTGCGCAGTCTGCAGATGCTCAGCCGACACCAAATCGGCATTCCCAAAACGGCATTCGCTCGGGACAAGGGCGACGTTCTGCCCGCGATCGAACGCGTGGGTGGCGCCCCGGTGATCATCAAGCTGCTCGAAGGCACTCAGGGTGTCGGTGTGATCTTGGCCGACAGCGAGAAGATCGCCGAAGCCATCATCGAGACGCTTCAGAGTACTCGCCAGAACGTGCTGATCCAGAAGTTCGTGGCGGAGAGTAAGGGCAAAGACATCCGCGCCATCGTGATCGGCGATCGCGTCGTCGCGGCAATGAGGCGGGTCGCGCAGGGACAGGAATTCCGAAGCAACGTGCATCGCGGCGGACGCACCGAGGTCGTCGAGCTCGACGACAACTACAGCGAAACAGCCGTGCGCGCCGCGCAGATCATGGGCCTGCGCATCGCGGGTGTCGACATGTTGGAAGGCAAGGACGGCCCACAGGTGATGGAAGTCAACTCGTCGCCGGGCCTGGAAGGTATCGAGGGGGCGACGCGATTGGACATCGCCGGCGCAATCATCGACTACGTCGCGGCGCAGGTGGACTTTCCCGAACTGGACATTCGTCAGCGCCTCACCGTCAGCCGCGGCTACGACGTTGCCGAGCTCGCCATCCCAGATGGATCCGAATTCGTCGGCAAAACGCTGGCCGAATCGGGGCTCAAAGATCGCGACATCAACGTGCTGTCACTGTATCGCGCGGGCAAAGTGATCCCCAACCCGAAGTCCACGCGTGATCTGCAGGCCAACGACCGCCTGCTGTGCTTCGGCAAGGTCAGTACGATGCGGGACCTCGTGCCGCAGAAGTCGCAGAAGCGACGCAAGCCGAAACTCAAGCCTTTGCCTTGAACGACAGAGCTCCGCTCGCCAAGAACGACAGAGCTCCGCTCGCCAACACTGGACCGCGAGGACGGTCGTTCGTCACATCCCCGAGATCCGGGTCAGCTCTTCGGGACAAGGAACTTCCTTGTACTTCATCGTCGGGTTGTCGGCCAGGCCAAACCATTCGACGAACCACATGCAGCCGGCGTGGAGATCATCCTTGCCGGTGAACACCCGGTCGCACCAATCCCGAGCGCATGCCCGCGACGCTTCGTACTCGAAGTTGTTCTCCTTCTGGCAAGCCAAGAAGAACCCGCCGTAGCGCTCCCCCAGGTCCGACGTTCCCCACTGATTGGTACAGGCGTCGAAGTCACCCACCCCGCCGCCAGGAACCAACAGATCGAACTGCCCACTGTCGATACCGCCGGTGTTGATCACCTGAACGATCATCGACTTTCCGGCCAACGACTGTGACCCCTGATCGTGGCCAGTGTCCGGCTTGGGGTTGTGTGACTCACCAGTGAAGTCGAGCTGGAAGCACGCGCCGCAGCCCACGCCGTTGTGCGCGGCAAAGGCGTACGCGATGTTGTCACCGTTCGACTGAGGACCGAAGTTCCAGCACATGTGGGCCGGCCCCCCTTCACACGCACTCGACGCGCCGAAGTCCCCGCCCAGGCTTCCGTTGTCACCGCCACAGCTGCTGATGGGTCGGCTCGAGTTCTGGGGCCAGCCACAATGTGGTTTGCAGCAGTCCCAGTAGCGAGTCGTGAACCCGTCCTGACCATCGGTCAACGGCGGCAAGGTCGGCCCTTCGCGTGGGACGTCGGGTTCGCCATCCGCTGGTTCGGGCGGCGTGCACAGATCTTCCTCTACCGGAGGGAGCACCTCGACGACGATGGTGTCACCGTCGCAGCGCCCACAACTCCGATCGCAGACGTGACGCTCGAGCATCCATTCTTCGTCGCACGTCCCCCACTCCACCCACTGCGAGCACGGCAGGTCGGGTTGGTCCTCGTTGACGTCATCCGTGCACGGTTGGGTCACCATCGTGGGAACTGGTGCCGGCTTTTCTTCCGAACAGGGGTCTGGCTCGCTCGGACCGGTTGCGCCAGCATCGCTCGGCTGGCTCGGACTTGGCGTCGACGGCGTCGCTGAAGAACCCACGGCCGGCGTCATCGAGGGCTGGGGCGAGCTCATCTGCGGGGCCATCGAGGTGTCTGACGGCGCGCCGGTAGAACCCGTGGAAGCTGTGTCCGCCGCGCCGACGTGGATCGGTTGCTGGGTAGCCAAGTCAGACGCGGCGCCGTCCGCATCGACGCGAGACTTCGACGAGCAGGCAACCGCGAGGGGCAGCAGAACCAACAGGGAATCGACTGTTGCGAGTTTCACAGAATTCTCCGTGCTTTGGGTAAACGCCTGAGGCAATCGGCCCTTCTCGACGTTCGGCCGAGCCTCCGAGCTGGGCCAGGAAAGGCGCAGCTCACGCAAAAACCGCGGACCACGAGGGTACCAAGTCGGCCCGACCGTACCGCAACGCTGTTCGTCAGCGCCGTTACAATCGCTCCGCCGTGTTGCCAGACCTCATCAGCGCTGTTCTTAGCGCACCGCCACGCGTGCCCCAACGGTTCTTCGAACAATGCATCACGCCACGTCAGCGCGACGCCGCGCGCAACTCATGTCAGCAGAAAGTTGCAAGTTGAAGGAACAATCGTCCACTACGGGATCCCACCCACAACGGTAATCTTCCAGCGCTCCTCGCTTGCGCCGTTCCATCTTGACGGCGCGGCAACGAGTCGTTCTCCCACGACGCTCATCGTGGGGTGCACGATTCCGATACCCGTCAACCAAACCTCCAAGCGCTGAACCTCGCTCGGAGCGCGCAGTCGTCGTCCGTGAGCAGCACCGGAGAGCAGCAGCCCCTGTTTGATCGCCAACTGGTGCAAGGGTCGAGCTCTGCGCGCGGTCGACCGAACCGAGGCCGCCCTCGACGTGCAGCAACGGTTGGCTGCCGAGCACGAAGCAAACGGGCTCGACCCCCACTGGTTTCGTCTACGAAGACCTCGCCCAATCCCAAGACGAACAGTTCACTCAGAACGAACCCGAACGCGTCGCCCGGCCGTTGCGCCTCGGCCAGCCCTGAGCGAGAATCTCTACGCCAAGTCCAGGCTGTGCCAGCCTGCGCCAGCCTCGGTTGATCACGTCGCAGTGCTTCGGCACACTGAAATCAATCGGTCGACGTCTGAAGAATGCCGAGGCAGACTTCGCGCAACCGAACGGAGTTGCCCGCCCGTCACACCTGCTGGGGTGGCAACACCGACCGGTCGAAGTAGCCCTGCCAAGGCACTGGTACGCGATTGCGCCACGCCGATAAACGGCCGCAGCATGTTGGCATCCACTTTGCAATCGTTGGGCGCGTTGAGCGGCTCGACGCTCAACGGCGTTACGAACGGAGTTCATCATGCGTCGCAATCATCATGCCCGACTGTTGGAAGTCTTCGCGCCCCTGGTGGGCCTGAGCGTCGCTGCCTGCGACGAGCCGGATCCGCGACGTGGGTTCGACGAGAGCCTGTGCGACGGCAAGGGAAGCGTCGTGCTCGCGCGAGAGCTCTCCCCTCGAGAACCAGTCGACTACGTCGCGTTGAGACGGTCATGGGAGACCGACCACACCATCGTCGACGAATCCGGCTCGGCATGTGCGGGTGGCTCGGCACAGTGTGAGCAAATGCTGGCGGGCGAAGTCGACGGCGGTCTCATCGTCGGCCAAGACGGCTCGTCACTGAACGTCGTCACGACCACCGGAGACAGCGTTACCGTGTTCACGACCGTGAGCGAAGTGCGCGAGTTCCTCGGCGACATCGACACCCCCAGCGAAGCGGCCTTGTTGGCCGTACTTTCCGGGTTCCGCCTCGATTGCGAGGGGCCCAATCTGGTCGTCGCCGAGGACGGCTTTCTGATCTACGGCGAGACCGGGACCACGTGCGGCAGCGATGTCGTTGGCCATCGCCTTGCGATCGGTTCCGATGGACGGATCGACGACCGAGAGTCGTCGGTCGTCGAAGAAGGAGATCCGAACTGCGCGATCGGCCGCATCCCGTGCGGGCTGCGCTCGTTCGAGAAGCAAGTGAGCCGAAGCATCGGCGGCTTCTACGCCCGCGTTGCTCACCTCGAAGCCGCGGCGGTACACGCGTTCGCGCAGCTGGCCCGAGAACTGGCGCATCACGGCGCCCCCGAGGATCTGCAGCGGCGTGCTCGGCGCTCGCGTCGCGACGAGCAACGCCACGCGCTGATGACCGCGGCGGTAGCAGCTCGCTACGGCGCTCGGCCGCAGCGGCCCGAGGTCGCCCCCGTTGCAGTGCGCAGCCTGTTCGAAATCGCGTTGGACAACGCGCGCGAGGGGTTACTGAGAGAAACGTTTGGCGCCGCGGTCGCCCACCACCAAGCGCGGCACGCGACCGACCCGTTGATCCGCCGCATCTCCCGCTCGATCGCCGCGGACGAGACCCGCCACGCGGCCCTCTCCTGGGATCTGCACGACTGGTTGAAGACGCAGCTGACCCGCGACCAACTGGCCCAGATTCACACAGCCCTCGCCCACGATCTCGACCACTTCTCCGAGGCGTTCTGCCGTGAGCCGCACGCGGACGCGCAGAGACTCGCCGGCTTGCCCGGTCGCGACGCCAGTCGGCGCCTGTTTGAGGGATTGCGACGCGACCTGTGGGAACCGGCGAGCACCGTCGCCACCTGAATCGGCGCGCCGCAACGCCAAGCACGGTGGACCGAGGCGCATCAACCAGACTGCGTGCCGAGCCCCGTTTGCACTCGCCACAGTTTGGCGTAGATCCCCTGCCGCTCGACCAGTTCGTCGTGGGTGCCGACTTCGGCGATCGCGCCCTGATCCAACACGAAGATTCGGTCGGCGTGGCGCACGGTCGAGAGGCGGTGAGCGATGACGATCGTGGTTCGGCCGATCGCGATGCGCTCGAGAGAGCGCTGGATGGCCGCTTCGGTTTCGTTGTCGACTGACGACGTCGCTTCGTCCAGGACCAACACCGGTGGATCCTTGACGATGGCGCGCGCGATCGAAATGCGCTGGCGCTGACCGCCCGACAGTTTCTGACCGCGTTCGCCGACGATCGTGTCGTAGCCGTGGGGTAGCTTGGTGATGAAGTCGTGAGCCTCGGCGATCTTCGCGGCCTCCTCGATTCGCTCGGAGGGTACGCCGAAACTGCCGTAGGTGATGTTCTCGCGCACGCTACCGTGAAAGAGGAACACGTCCTGACTCACCAAGCCAATCGCGCGACGCAAGCTCGTCAACCGCAGTCGGCGAAGGTCCACGCCATCCAACGTGATCGTGCCGCGGCGCGGGTCGTAGAAGCGCAGCAACAGTTTGATCAGCGTCGTCTTGCCGGCTCCCGTCGCGCCGACGAACGCAACCGTTTGCCCCGCTTCGATTTGCAGGTCGAGTTCGCGCAGCACCAGTGTCGGCACTGGAGCTGATTGCGACGCGCCGAGGGCGCGAACGTCGTAGTGAAAACTCACACGCTCGAAGCCGATGGCCCCGGACACGGCCGTCAAGTCGACCGCGTCGTCTGCTTCGCCCAACTGCGGGCGAGTATCGAGCAAGTCCAACACGCGGCTCGTCGAGGCCATCGCCCGTTGGTACTGATCGAGCATCGACCCGAGCCGCGTCAGCGGCCACAACAGGCGCTGGGTCATGAACACCAACACGCTGTACAGCCCGATGTTCAGCTCACCGTCCAGTGCCATGCGACCGCCGTAAATCAGGATCGCGCAGAACCCGGTCACGATCACCATGCGGATCAGAGGAACGAACGCCGAACTGAGCGCGATCGCACGGCGGTTGGCATCGGCGTAGAGCAGACTCTCCGCCTGCAGCGCCCGCTCCTCGTGCTTCTCTGCGGCGAAACTCTTGATCGTCGCGATGCCGCTGAGATTGTTCGCCAGCAGAGCGCTCAACGCGGAGACGCGTTCGCGTACCGCTACGTAGTGCGGTTGCAGTCTGCCCTGAAACCAGACCGATCCCCAGATCACCACGGGCATCGGCAACAGTGTCATCCAGGACACGCTGGGCACGGCCGCGATGAACATGGTGCCCACCACGACGATCGTGGTGGCCAACTGGATGAGCTCGTTGGCACCGTCGTCCAAGAAGCGCTCCAATTGGTTCACGTCGTCGTTGAGGATGGCCATCAACCCGCCCGTGCTGCGGTCTTCGAAGTACGCCAGGTCCAGACGCTGCACGTGCGCGTAGGCTTCTCGTCGCAGTTCGTGCTGCACGGTTTGCGCCAGTCCGCGCCAACGCAACGCGTACCAGTACTCGAACAACGACTCGAACCCCCAGACCAGCAGCGTGACGAGTGCCAGCACCCACAGCTGACTCACCGGCTCATCGACACCCAGCCGAGCCAGCAACGAATCCTGGCGCGACGCGACGACGTCGACGGCAGCGCCAATCAGCACCGGCGGAGCCAGGTCGAACAACTTGTTGAGTACCGAGTGAACAGTCGCGATGACCAGCGCTGGACGGTGCGGCGACAGGTAGCGCAGCAGACGAGCAATTGGGCGTTGGGCAACGGTCGTCGACATCGACGCACCCTACACGCACTCGCCGACGAAGTGCACTCAGCTACCGTCGCTCGAAGCCGTGTGCAGATCGGGCGGCGGGCTGCACCCCGAGCACTCGTCGCTGGGCAATCGACCCGAACGCTCCTTGGGGTTTGGATTCGAGACGCGCCACACCGCGAAGCGTCGCGTCTCGACCCGGCAAGTCGATCAACGAACGATCGCGACGGCGGCAGTGACCCCGAACTCGCGACGGGATGAGCCAGCCCCGGCTCGACGTCGTCGGGCGCGCCCCGGAGGTCGGAATGCGAGGCAGAACCCCCGACGCGACCCGTGTGCTCGGTGCGACAGCTGCAAAGCGGTACGGCGCAGGCACTTTCCGTATACGGACACCCACTGCCACTTGCCGCCACATCCGGCGGCGTCTACCACCGCTGGCAACTGAAATCACAGCCGAATCGCGCTGGTGCAGACACTGGTACCCGCAATCGTTCGGCAGGCTGAATCCCATGAAGTACGAGCTTTCTGTATACACCGCCCTGATGCTCTGCACGGTCGCGGCTTGCGGTCGCCGATCGGGCATCGGTGACTTGGCGCGCGGCGACGGAGGAGCGGCTCTGGGTAAACACTCGGGGTTCGACGAGCAGGGAGCGCGTGACGCAGGCGCCCCTGCCGACGAGTTGCCCAAGACTGATCCCGACGATCTGACGACGACTGGCACGGCCTCGCCGCTGGGCGCGGACCCGTCAGGAACCACGAACGCGTCCGAGGGCACGCCGGGCCAAGCAAACGGCACGCGAACCGAACCCCAGACCCCGTCGGCCATCGACGACCCACCAACAAGCAGCTCGACTGCAGGCGGGCCCGCGGGAAGTTCGACCTCGGAAGCGGCGAGTCCGCCCGCAACCGCGGCGACGCCCACCCAGCAGCCCGCGCCCACGACTTCCGTCGATGCGGCTGACGCTGGCCCCACCGTTGATCCCGAGCCCGACCCGGAGACGTGTGATCCGGTGGCCTGTTCCGCCGACGAATGCGGCGTGAGCGTGGACGAGTGTGGGCAAACACGCGATTGCGGGCCCTGTCCATCGAACACGTGTGGCGAATCGATCAGCGTCACGAAAGGCGCGTCGACGTCGCGGGGCATGGGTTTCACCGGCACGGACGACGACTACTTCTCGCTGTACGACGCGCCGTGCGACACCGTCGCCGACTGCGAGGTGGCGTGCGCGGCCGTCGGTGGAGACGAGGCGATGTGTGCGGCCTCCGAGTGTACGGACAACTTCGACGACACCAAGGATTGTCTGCCGGCAACCGCGTGGCGAAACGTTGCCGGCGCGGCGCAACAGAGCGACGACATCTACTCGGCAGCCGTGCTGACCGTCGTCTATCAAGACTACGAGGACTTCCTCGCAGTCGAAGGCTTTGGACTGGAAGTACCCAGCGACGCCATCATCGACGGGATCGAGGTCGCGTTCTTGCGCGCCGCGGGCTCGGCAGGCGACGTCACCGACTACGAGATCCGCCTACTCGAAGCGGGCGAACGCAGCAGCGACGCGCGAGCCGTCGGGGGCGATTGGGGAACGGAGCTCAGCTGGGTCGAATACGGCGGCCCCACCGACTTGTGGGGAAGAACCTGGACCCCGGCGATGGTGAACGATCCCCAGTTCGGAGCGGCAATCAGCGCCGACTACCTGCAAACCGCCGGTAACGCGCGAGCCTACGTCGATCATGCGCAGATCACCGTTCACTATCACCACGCCTGCTCCGCGGAGTGAACCACCACACGGCACCGGTGCAAACGCCGCCCAGCGACGCGCAGCAACCCCGGTAGCGCCGAACGTGGACGGGTGTAACACTACGTCATGCTTTCTCGCTTTGGGATTGGCGCGCTAGGCGTACTGGTTTGCTTTCAGCCGGGGGTCGCACGAGCGGAAGCCGGCCTAGCTGCCCCGTGTTTGGGCGTCGACGTCATCGAAGTCTTCGCCGGTGCCGTCGGGTGCAGGGACGCCCGCTACCTGGTGGTCGAGATTTGGGGAGACGGTTTCGAAGCGCGAGACCTGGACCTCTACGACACCGACGGCAACGGCCAACCGCTGAACCTCAGCGCCCGTCCTGCCACGAATACCGAGCGCACCACGCTGCTGATTGGAACCCCGAGTGTCGCGGACGTGTTTGGCGTGCAACCGGACATCGTCACGCAGCGGCTCGCCCTCGCCCCCGAGGGGGGAACCATCAGCTCCTGCAACGCCTACTACGAGTACGGCAGAGAGGTTGGTTCGGATGCCGACCTGTGCGAAGGCGACGCGTTGCGCTCGGACGGCTCCGGTTGGACTCGCGTCGAACCGCAGCCCCAGAACTCGCTCGCAGAGCGGGGGACGTTCCGAGGGTGTGGCGCGGCGGCGCTTCCGGCTGCGCCGGGTGTAGACGCTTCGGTGATCGTGGATGCGAGCGCCCCCGAATTGCTCGACGCCAGCGTCGAGCAGCTGTGTCTGCCCCTCGAACCAGACGTTACTCCACTCCCCACATCGACAGTCCCTTCCAGCCCCACGCCTGGAGCAACCCCAGGAGCCGACGACGTACCACCGAACGCCGTCGAAGACGACATCGTCGCAGCGCCGCCGTCATCGACTCTCACCGACGTCGCGGACGGCTCCGCGCATTCGCCGTCAGGCATCACGGCGCCGTCAGACGCGCCCAGCGACGGAGGCCGAGGCAACGACGTCCGCGCCGTGGCGACCGACGTCGATGGCGGGGGCTGTGACTGCCACGTCGGTGGTGCTCGCGGGCCGCACGGCTCGGGGCCGCGATCGCTGTTGTCGGGGCTCCTCGTGGCACTCGGCTGGGTGCGACGCAACCAACGCGTGCGCTGGTCACGATGATCTGCGACCTGCTGCGAGTGCTGCGGCGGCGGCCAACTTGTGCTTGGCCTGCCACGGCGAACCGAACGCTCTCCCCAAGGCGCTCAAGTGAGTCGTGATGTCGCCCTTGCCCAGCGTCCTTGCGGCAACCGAGAAGACCGCATCGCGGTCGTACCAATACACCGACCAGCCGCGAGCTTTCGCCGCGGCCGCCAGCGCCTGTCGATACATCACCGAATCGGCATAGGTCTGGGCGCGATTGTCCTCGATTCGCTCGCGAATGGTCGGCGGCAGCTCGGGACACTGGCGAATCGCGATGCTGGCAATGGGAGCTGCGACGGAAGTGGCCAGGGACTCGAGACAGTCGCTCGCTCCACGGGCCGTGGCGATACGCACCTGTTTGACGAGTGCGATGGCCTCGTCGAGTGACAGAGCGCGCGCCCCCGGCGTCTCGAGGTAGCGCCCTACCGCCCACGAGCCTTCGTGGTGATGCGGGTGCGTCGGAAGCCCTGCAGTGAGGTCGACGTACCGGCGATCGAGCGCTTCCCGTCGTGGACCCAGCGTGACGAGCACCATCGAATTTCTGTTCTCGACGGCACCGACGCTCGCGCTTCGTTGCTCACCTGATTTCGCCACGTCTCGTCCTGACCCGCTGCCAGTGCGACGATCGACGCGACTTGATGCCAATTGCAACGGGGTCGCGTCGCCGTTTCCAACCGTTGATAGCCGCATCGGCCAGCGTCCCTCGACTGCTGCGATCACTTTTTGGGCCTTTCCACCGAAGCGCGACAGTCAGACTGCAACCGAACTCGGGTTTGGGCCGAGTCGAGTTCGTCACGCGATCGACAAAGTCTCGGGACGGCACTGGATCGTTAACCAAAGACCGTCGATTTCCGCGCGTCGTTCACGAGTGGGATTGCGATCACGCAACAAACCCGCCCAGCGACGAGACGTCATGTGGTACTTTCTCGCACCTGCCGGTGGAACCTCGCACCCGCGTGGCTCCCATCACCGGTACGTGTCCGCCACGTGACGCACACGGATTTCAACAGACTCAAGCACCGAGAATCAGACTCTCAGACCCGAGGGAGAATCGATGTCAGTAGGTAGTAGTCACGCGTCAGTCGTTCATTCTCTGCTTGCCGCGGGGTTCCTGGCACTAGCGCACCTCGTCGTTGGATGCGGTCAGTCCAGCAACGATGGCGCTCCCGAGTCCGTTGCGGAAGTGCGCAGTGCGTTGTCGGAGAATCTCATCACCAATGGCGACTTCTCCAACGGCACCAACAGCTGGTACCTGGGGCAATGGGGTGGCTCGTCGTCAGGGAGCGTCACGGGGGGTCAATACAAGATCACCGTCAGCTCGACCGGCAGTGAGTGGTGGAACGTCCAGTTCATGCAAGGCGGTCTGCCCCTCGAGCAGGGCAAGAGCTACGTCGTCAGTTTCGATGCCTACAAGGGCCCGGAAAACTCCGGCAGCCAGTCCTTCGTGCTCAACGTCGGTGAAGACGGCGGCGATTACACCAGCTACTTCAACGGCTACGGGCCCGAGGTCACGCTGACGCAAACGCCGACGAACCACAGCTACACGTTCGACATGCTCGAACCGAGTGACGCTGCCGCACGCCTCGAGTTCAACTGCGGAAAGAGTACGGGCACGTTCTACTTCGACAACATCAGCCTTCAGGAGGTCGGCGCGAACGAAAACCTGTTGGCGGTGTCGGAGCCCAGCCTCGACTTCGGCAACGTCAGCGTGGGTCAAACCGGCACCACGACTCTGACCCTGACCAACGCCGGCGATCTGCCAACCCAAGTGTCGGCATTGACGTCGAACGACGCCGCTTTCAGCACCAACGCGACGGTGCCGTTCACTGTCGACGCCGCTGGTAGCGTGTCGCTGGACGTGTTGTTCACCCCGACGGCCTCGGGCGCGGCATCGGCAACGCTGACCATTCAAAGCGACGCCATCGACAACCCCAACCTCGCTGTGCCCCTGACGGCAGTGGGCGTCGTCGCGGGACTGCAAGTGTCGCCGACCGCGCTCGACCTGTCCGCTGCGGTCGACGAAACGACGAGCGCGCCGGTCACGTTGGCAAACACTTCGTCGTCGCCCATCAACTGGAGCGCGACGTCGACGGCGGGCTGGCTGACGCTCTCCACGTCGAGCGGCACCATCGCGGCGGGAGGGCAAGTGGTGATCACGGCCAGTGCCAGCGGCAATGGTTTGAGCCCCGGCTCGCATCTGGGAACGCTGCAGCTCGTCCACGACGCCAGCAACCAGCCCTCGCCGCTCGCCCTTTCTGTCACGTTCGACGTGATCCAGGGCTACCAGCCCCAAAGTCCGTACATCCTCAACCCCGAACTGGCGATCTCCTTCGTCGAAGACATCGCTGCATTTCGGCGAAAAGCGCGGGACGACGCCAACGGCGGCTTCTACACGTTCATCAATCGCCAGGGCAACCCGACAAGCGAGAACACCAAATCGCTGTGTGGTCAATCACGCTTGGGCTACGCGTTCACGCGCGCCTTCGCCCTGACCGGCGACGAGAGCTACCTGGATGACGCCCACCACGCCCTGAAGTTCCTGTACGACCACGGCTACAACAACGGCTGGTACTTCGTCACCGACGTCCAGGGCAACTACAAGTCGCACTGGGGGCACGACGATTGGTGGAGCTTTCAGCAGCACTACGCTCTGGTCGGCATTGCGGCCATGGTCGAAGTCACCGGCGGCGAGCTGAATTGGGGAGACGGTTCGCAGACGGACAAGTTCTGGCTCGAGACGGGCGTCAATTCGAACTACAACCGTCTTTGGGACGACAATCCGGCGACGAAGGGCTACTTCGACCGCGCTTCGACGAACTGGGGAAACAAGTGGGGAAAGGGCTTCACCCCCACCGTGGACGCGATCACCACCCACGCTCTGCTCATGTCGATGATGACCGACGAGCCAGCTCACGACGCTCGCTTGTTCGAACTCGCGGACAACATCGTCGATCACATGGTGGGCAGCATGCCCAGCTCACAGATTGGCTTTCCCGAGGTGTTCAGCTCCAGCTGGGCCGTCGACAGCAACCAGGCGGTGGCCGACATCGGGCACCACTACAAGACTGCGTGGTGCCTGCAGCGCGCCTACCTCATGGATCCGTCGCGAACCGAATACAAGGACGCCGCGGACGCCATCATGTGGGACCTGTGGAACAACGGCGCGTACGACACGGTGTACGGCGGCCCCTACTCCAAGTTGAACTGGCAGACCGGCGCGATCACCGACAACGGCAAGAACAACTGGATGCTCGAGCAAGGGGTCACGTCGGGGCTCATCAGCTACCACACGGCTTCGTCCCAGACAGATCGCGACATGTTCCTCGAGGTCGCGGACGGCTCCGCGACCTTCTTCATGGATCACCAGATCGATCCCGTCTACGGCGAGGCCTACTCGGACATCAGCAGGGACGGGAGCAGCCTCGTGATCGCCGACAAGGGTGGGCTCTTCAACTCGGGCTATCACTCGATCGAGACCGGCTACTACCTGTATCTGTACGGCAATCTCTTCTATCACCACAAGCCGGTATCGCTGTTCTACAAGTTCCCCGCCAGTGGCCAGCCGCAGAGCATTCGCCTGACACCGTTGGCAATCGAAGACGACCTGTTGAAAATCCTCAGCGTCGAGCACGACGGCGCGCCGTTCACCAGCTTCGACGCAAACTCGCGCACGTTGAACCTGGCTTCAGGCGTCGGAGGAGTGTTCGAGGTGACCTTCGGTGTCGGCGGGTACTGTGGTGACGGCAATACCGACGCGGGTGAGCAGTGTGACGACGGCAACACCACGCCTGGCGACGGCTGCGACGGCAACTGTCAGATCGAGTACGTGTGCGGCGACGGCACGGTCGATCCAGGCGAGGCATGTGACGATGGAAACGCGGACAACACCGATGCCTGCCTCGACGATTGCACGGTCGCGAGCTGTGGAGACGGTTTCGTCCAAGCTGGGGTCGAACAGTGCGATGACGCCAACGCGAGCAACGTCGATAGCTGTCTGAACACGTGCGTGGTTGCCAGCTGCGGCGACGGCTTCGTTCAAGCCGGAGTGGAGAGCTGTGACGACGGCAACGCCGACAACGCCGATGCCTGCCTCAATACGTGCCTGGTCGCCAGCTGCGGTGACGGTTTCGTTCAGGTTGGCGTCGAGCAGTGCGACGACGGCAATACCAACAACGCCGACGCGTGCCTCGACACGTGCCTGGTCGCCAGCTGCGGCGACGGCTTCGTTCAGACTGGCGTCGAACAGTGCGACGACGGCAACGCCGACAACTCCGATGCCTGCCTCGATACGTGCCTGGTCGCCAGCTGTGGTGACGGTTTCGTGCAAAGTGGGGTCGAACAGTGCGACGACGCAAACGTCGACAACACCGACGCCTGCCTCGACACCTGTCAGACGGCAAGCTGCGGTGACGGTTACGTCCAAGCTGGCGTCGAGCAATGCGACGACGGCAACGCCGACAATACCGACGGCTGCACCAACGCCTGCCTACTGCCGGGCTGCGGTGACGGCATCCTTCAACCCGGCGAGGCCTGCGATGACGGCAACGCCGACAACTCCGACGCTTGCCTCGACACCTGTCAGGTTGCCAGTTGCGGCGACGGCTTCGTTCAGACTGGCGTCGAACAGTGCGACGACGGCAACGCCGACAACTCCGACGCTTGCCTGACCACTTGCCAAACCGCCACCTGCGGCGACGGCGCGCTGCAGCTGGGCGTCGAACAGTGCGACGACGGCAATGCCGACAACACCGACGCCTGCCTCGACACCTGCGCCGTTGCAACCTGTGGTGACGGCTTCGTGTTGAGCGGCAATGAAGAGTGCGATGACGGCAACCCGAGCAACAGCGATGCTTGCCTCAACACGTGCGAGGCCGCCACGTGTGGTGACGGCTTCGTACAAAGCGGCGTCGAAGACTGCGACGACGGCAACACACTTCCCGGCGACGGTTGCGATGCCTCCTGCAACAGCGAGTCCAGCTGCGCCGATGGGATTCAGAATGGCGACGAAACCGGCGTGGACTGCGGCGGGAGTTGCCAGCCGTGCGGCTGTGATCCGACCCAGTACGCCGCAGCCGAACTGACCTACAGCACCGGCGGCAGCGTGAGCGACGGCTACAACATCTGGTCCAACGGCAGCGGCACCATAGAGCACCCGTTCGATCCCGGAGACATGGTGGTCACCGTCTATGCACGCGGTGAGATCGCCGGCGGCTCCGGCCCCAACATGGTCGTCTCAGTGAACGGCACGGTCGTCGGCGAGCTGATCATCGAAGACGAGACGATGCAGCCCTACCCGTTCCCGTACGTCGCCACGGGCGGCCCGGAAATCATCGAAGTCGAATTCACCAACGACTACTACCAGAACTCGGACGACCGAAACCTGATCATCGGGGGTATCGAGGTCACGTGCGCGGGGCCCCCTCCCCCCGTTTGTGGGGATGGCAACGTCGACCCCACGGAGGCCTGTGACGACGGCAACACGAACTCGGGTGACGGCTGTGACGACAATTGCCAAATCGAATACCCCTGTGGTGACGGCGTGCTCGACCCGGGCGAAGAATGTGACGACGGCAACGCCGACAACACCGATGGCTGCCTCGACACCTGCGTCGTTGCCAGTTGCGGCGATGGCTACGTCCTGACCGGCGCCGAGGAGTGCGACGATGGCAACGCCGACAACACCGACGCCTGTCTCGACACCTGCATCGCGGCCAGTTGTGGCGACGGCTTCGTCCAGGCGGGAGTCGAAGAGTGCGACGATGGCAACGCCGACAACACCGACGGCTGCCTCGACACCTGCGAGCTCGTGTTTGGCGATGGACCGTTCATCGAATCCAACGGCTTGGTCGTGATGGAAGCTGAAAACTACGACGCGTTGTTCACCGATCAGACGACGAACGACAACTGGAACCCCGTTTCGGTCTCGTCGGCGTCCGGGGGCGCGTGCATGCAGGTCGGCCCGGACAGCAGCAACCAGTACCACACCTCGAAATCGGACGTCGAAGCCAACGCAGCTCGCATGAGCTACGAGGTGACCTTCACGACGACCGGTACGTACCGCATCTGGATCCGCGGCGCATCGACCACCAGCCAGGGGTATGCCAGTGACTCGTGCCACGCCGGTATCGACGGCGTCGCCCAAGCGCTCTACCTCGATTATCCAAACAACGGCAGCTACCAGTGGGTTGCCGGAACCATCTCGGTCTCGTCGCCAGGGGTGCACACCATCAACGTGTTCATGCGCGAAGACGGTTTCACCGCCGACAAAATCCTCCTGACCACGGACACGAACTACACCCCGATCGGCATCGGCCAGCCCGAAAGCCCGCGGGGGTTGTAGAGCGGTGCAAACCCGCAGCGTTAGCCTGATCAAGGTCGCCAAGCTGGAGCGGGCCAAACGGATGCGCGTTCGCGAATCGCGAATGCCCATTTAGAGCGACGATAGGCGGCGTTGCCGAGCCGACCCTCGAGGCATCGCGGGGAAACGGCGCGGCGCTTGACTTGGCGCAACACCTTCCCGATGAATGGTTCATGGCGTACCAACTGTCGATCTTGTTGTTGCTCTGTCTGCCCCTGGCGTGCAGAGACCGGGCGCCCACCGCGGTCAGTCACAACGCTGAGCACCTGACGAAAGCGGAACTTCCGCCAGAGCCGGCGGTCCACGCCGAGGTGTACATTCCAGTGTACTCCAGTCTCACGTATTCCGGAGGTCAGGTGAGCGTCGAGCTGAGCGCCCAACTGACCATTCGCAACACGGACGCCCATCAACCCATCGTCCTCGAGTCGGTGCGCTACTTCGACAGTTCCGGCAAACTGTTGCGCGACGAGTTGCAGGGCCCGCATGCGCTCGAGCCCATGGCCACGACCAGCTTCTTGGTGCGCAAGCAGGACCGCGACGGCGGCGTGGGGGCCAACTACCTGGTGCGATGGCGCAGTGCGGCGGAAGTGACCGAGCCACTCATGGAGGCAGCGATGGCAGACTTGTCGACGTCCTACGCCCTGGCATTTACGAGCCGAGGCGTCACGACGCGTAGACGTCAAAACGGCGAACTCGCGGACTGACGAAAAATCAATCATCACGGACAATCATCGAAATGGATGAATGAGAGAAAGCTGGTATCTCTCCCAAGAATCATGGTTCCGCGCTCACTGGTCTTTATTGAGACTGATTTGAACTGAGAAGCAGCACTGAGAGCTCGCCTCTGTCTGCCCCCTCATCCATAGTGCCGACCCATGAGGGTTCACGCGCGTCTTCCTACCGCAGCTCTGACCGCATTGTTCTGCGCCGCCAACGTCGCGTTCACCACGCCCAGCCTTGCTTGCGGCGGGTGCTTCGCACCTCCGGGGGACCAGTCGGCGGTAACGGGCCACAGAATGGTATTCGCCGTATCTGTGGAGCGCACCGTACTGTGGGACCAGTTCGAATACTCAGGTCACCCCGAAGAGTTTGCCTGGGTACTTCCGATAGCTCCAGGCGCCTACTTGGAGCTCGCGAATCAAGCCTGGTTCGATATGTTGGAAGGCGCCACGCTCGCCAACGTCGAGCCCCCGCCGTCCGCCTGCGCGGCGAAGGAGTCCAGCGGCTGTGCGTTCGACGAGGGCGAGGGTTCCGCTGCTATTGAAGCGGGCGTCGACGACTTGGTCAGAGTGCTTCACCGGGACAACGTCGGCCCGTACGAAACGGTGACCCTGCGTTCCGAAGACGGTGAGGCGCTGGCGAACTGGCTCGGAGACAACGGCTTCTACCTGCCAGACGACATCGCTCCGTTGATCGACGACTACGTCGAGGAGGGCTCGGACTTCCTCGCGTTGAAGCTGCTCCCCGGGCGAGACGTGTCGCGAATGGAACCCGTCCGGGTCGTGACGCCCAAAGGAGAACCGGTCCTTCCCCTCAGAATGGTGGCCGCTGGCGTTGCCGACGAGGTGGACATCGTGCTGTACGTCATCGGCGAGCAGCGCTACTCCATCTTGGGACTCGAGCAACGCGAGATCGACGATGCCGAGCTGGTCTGGAACTCCGTCAACTTCAGTTCCAACTACGAGCAATTGCGCAACAGCATGCTCAGTGAGGGCAGCGGGCGTAATCTGTTGACGACCTACGCGGAACGCGGCGCGCTCACAGACCCCGATACCACGCTCATCATAGAAAACGATGTCGACTCCGGGTTCGGCAACTGGTGGGATATCTACGTGCAGCTCGGCGGGGGCCACCGGTGTGGCTCTGGGCTCCCTGCCGATGGCTCGCGTCGCGTCGTCGATCCGTGTTACGGACGGGACGATACCGAGCCGCCCATCCCCTGCAAGACGGCAAAGTCGACGCAGCAATCCTCGAGCGAGTACGCCTGTGGAAAGCTGACAGACTTCAGCGCGGCGCTCGTCGGAATGATCCCGAACAAGACCTGGCTGACGCGCCTCGAAATGCGTCTGCCACGGGAAGCGCTGGACATGGATTGCGAAGTGTTCCCCATCGACCCCGATCCCGTGAGCAACCGGCACCAGGCCAAACAATTCGAGGGCGACCCACCGTGTGACCTGCCCTTGTTCAGCGCCAGCGTGCAACCGCTGCCGTCAGGGCGAGTTCCGTTGACAGCCAGCTTGTTCAGCCTGGTCGCCGCCGCCGTCATCGCGCGTCGATGGCGACGCACAGGGCGTCAGCCACCCAGTTGAACGAGGGCGGCGGCCACTCAGTCACTTTGACAACAGAGCACTTTGCACCCACTGACCCTCGCATTGGACATCTCGTGAACACCCGTTGGACAGCACTCTCGGTTGGATTCGCCTTGGTGGCGCTCTCATCACACGCCGGCGCGCAGTCGGCCGCGGCACGGCGTGGGGTACGCGACCCTGCGGCGACCAACAACGGTTCGCAGCCGCACCGCCCCAGCGCAGAGTTCACGCACGACGGTGGATACTTCGACTTCAGTTACGGATTGGGTGGCTTCGTCTCATGGTCGGGAACGGAGCAGACGCGCCGAATGCAAGGCGTGGTTCCGACAGACGTCTGGGTCGGCGCAGGCGGCACTGCAGGAACGACAGTGCTCGGCGTGGCGCTGCAATACCAGCTCATCAGCTGGCTCTCGGCAAGCGACCCACCCAGTACTGCTACGCCGTTGGAGGATCCGGCGGGGCTGACCCTGAGCGCACTCGGATTCGGCTTCTTCATACGCCACTACTTCGATGCTCAAGGCGGTTGGCACGTGGGCGGCGGAGCACTCGTCAACAGCATGTCGACGTCACGCGACGACGAGGCGCCCTTCGGCGTAGGCGTTTGGGCGGACGTCGGTCACGACTTCTGGATTGACGAGCAATCGTGTCTGGGTCCGTTCCTCAGATTGACCACCCACTGGATGAGCGTTCAAGAGGTCGAGTCGGTAGGCAGCGCCCGGGTCAACACGCTGGTACCGGTCGTGGGTCTTGCACTCCGAGCACACTGACGCTCACCCCCGTCAGCGCCGTTGCTCGCCTGCTGCGCACGAAGCTCTCGCGGTCAACGCCGACACCGCCGCGTCGGTGGCCGCTGCAGACTCGACTCCCAGCTCCGCAGCTTTGCAAACGCGTCGACCCAAATAGGAGTACGGCGGTGTCGGGAGGGGGGGGAACCGACACCGCCGTACTGGAGAGGGGCACAGCGGCAGGTGGGGAGGGGGAGGGAGGGTACCAACCGCCGTGCGTACAGGGCGAAACCGCGTCGAGCACTTTGTCCGCGGATTCTGGCGACAAGTAATGCGAGCTTCGTGCCAGGTCCGCACGACGTATTATCGGTACTTTGCACGTGCCCCATCACCCGATCCGTGCACCAGTGACATGCACCGTTCACCCGTGGAGTCATTGGGCGGAGGCTCGACCGTGGAGGCCCGCAATGAAACAACCGCGCTGGCGCACATCTCTCTCGGGGTGCTCGCCCCCGCGCAACGGCGGCAGAACCGCAAGAAACCTGGCCACGGCGCGGTGGGACAACACCGTGAGACAGCGCCGTGGGATAATACCGGCGAAGATCCCCGCCTCGCCCCGTCCCCATCAAACGCAACGCGGCATGTCAGGGATGTTCAGCTGCAGCGGCATGCAAAGCCGAAAACTCGTGCCCGAGACGCTCTACCGCCCGCTGCCACGCCAGCAAATCCCGATCCGGGTCGCGCTCGATGGCATCGAACAACAGCGCAGCCTTCTCGCTGAGCTCCACCCGCATTTCTCCGACTCGGAATACGTCGTTCACCAGACGCGAGTGCTCGAACTCCGTACCGCGCTTGGCCAGTGCACGCACCATGGGATCACACGAGGGATGCCGGTACGTCACTGGAGGAGCCCGTTCCGAATCCGTCACATCACGCTCCGACTCACAATCGACGGTCAAGTCGTTCCAGGGCGCCATCGGAGGCAGCGGACTTTCGAGCGACAAAGTGTTGTCGAGATCCCACGGGATGAACACGACACGTTCGAACTCCGGGGAGTCGTACAGAAAGAAGTTGTTGCCCCGATACTCCCGACCGTTGGGAAAGTATCGGAACCGAAGCGGTCCGTCCCAGTGAACGATGGCCCTGTCGACCTCGACGAACGCGGCGAACAAGTCCGCGTGAACGTGCTGCTCCAGCACTTCCGTGAGTTGATCTTCGGTGGCGCCTTCGAACGCCTGCTTGAGGGTCGACAAGTGCGAGTGGTCGGGGACGTCGTCGTTCGTTTCGAGCAATGCGTCCCAACGCTTTTCATCCATCGAAACGGGCCAGAAGTTCTTGTAGAGATTGCCCGACGCGTCCCGAAACCGGGTCTTGAGAAACTGACGGTCGACGTCTTCGACGAGAGGAAACGTGCCAATCAGGCTCCCATTGACGTGAAGTTCACCAAACGTCACGCGCGGCGTGGGAACCCCCATCCGTCGATACAACTCGAAGCCGAAGTATTCTTCGAGCAACGACGCGTCCATGATCGACGACTGCAGGTTCAACCGTTTCAAACCGACAAAGCGTTTGCCGGCTTCGACCTCGGAGAACTTGAGCTTGTAAGAAAGCTTGGGACACTTCTTGGTCGGCGGCTCACCACCGACGCCGACACAGCTCTTGAGAGTCCCCTGACCACCTTTGGGCCGAATCCCGACCTGACCGATGGGGGCTCCATCGATGAACAGCTCGACGGGCGTGAATGTGGTCGTGGCGTCGAGCTCCAGCGCGTTCTCGCGCAGGGAGTGCCAAGACGCTTCGGGGATCTCGACGTCGATGCGATGCAAGTACGGCGCGTCGAAGAAGCTCGCAGCCTCGTCTTGAACCGGCCACATGCCGAGCGGCGGCTCCCAACGGGCAAGATCACCCTCCGGCGCGTCCCGAAGTACCTGGACGAAGGTATCCGAATCCAACGGGAACCCGTCAGCCTCGGCGTCCGGCGCGCCGCAGGCCAACACCGTTCCAAGAACCGTAGTCAGGAAGAAACCGCGAAGGAGCGGGACGGAACCGTTGGGGATCATGGCGTCGAGGCGCCGGAACCTACCATTCCCTACGTTACCCGTCACGCGGCAGCATCGCCCGACTGCTAGTTGCCGCGTACCTGTTTCACACGCGACGGCCCGACTCTAAAATGACGGCTCAGCTACCTCGCAACAGACGGCTTCCAGTCGAAACGCCTGCGAGCCGATTGGTGTTTCCACCGCGCCAACGAGTAAGAACTGGCCCCGAAAAACTACGCCGTGGCGCAGGCGCGACGTTGGTGCCGTGCCGTGACACGCCGATGATCGGCAGGTGTCCAAACGGTACGGGGCGGGGCGCCCGCGATCGCTCCCAAACCGCAAGAGCGCTTCACGGACAGTCGCGCGGCTGGCAGCTCCCCGCCGAACAACGCAATTGGACGTGCCCCGCGCAGTAGCCCGTAGCCTCCCAGCTCGGACAATCCCCATCGTTTCCGCAACCCGCAGTGCAGATCGTGCGAGCCGGACCTAGAGGTCCGCCGACCGAAGGAGGTGGATCGATTGCCAGGCAGCGCAGCGGGGGCTCGCAATCGTCTGCCTCCTGTGAACAGTCCCTGCCGAAGCCCGCAGGCTGGTTGGGATCGACGGCATCACAGCTGCACCCTGCGGCGCCGACCTCGCTCAGCTGCCATTCCCCGGGTCGTGGAGTGAACGCGCCGCTACATTCAAATTGGCTGACATCCTGACAGTAGTTCGGTTTCGCTGGAGCTTCGGGCTGACACGCGCATTCGACGCGCTCGGCGTAATCCTCACAGTGGATCATCGTCGAGAACGGGCACTCGGAGCTCAA
>QJWJ01000193.1 GCA_003235365.1 Deltaproteobacteria bacterium | reverse complement strand
ACGTCGACCGCGTTTTCGACATTCGGTCTCGCCTTCCACTCGATGAGGCTCATGAGCTTTGGTTCCGGGTGTTTCCGACAAGGACCGGCACACACTGATTCCCAGCGCGTACCACATCCCAAACGTGGATGAGCCCGCCGTGGTGGACTCCTTCCAGTGGGGGGCGGTCAGCATGTTGTCGTCGACTCCTTCAGACCAATGGCAGTGGTACTCGCTGATGCGGCACTATGGGCTGCCAACCCGCCTGCTCGACTGGTCTCAGAGTCCGCTAGTTGCGCAGTATTTCGCACTGAATTCCGGTCCCACCCCCGCTCCGTGTGTCTGGACAATGGATCCCAACGCACTCAATCAGCTCGCGGTCGATTCACCGGACATTATCGTCCCATCCGGCGCGTTCTCTGATCATTGGCTACCTCACCAACTTTCGCGGGGTCGCCCCACCGAATTCACATATTCTGACAAGAACTACACCAATGCGCACCCCATCGCGGTTGCGCCGCCAAGAACGAACGATCGAATCGTCGCGCAGCGAGGGTGCTTCACTGTCCACGGAACCAGCGACCAATCGATTGACAGTTTCCTTCGCGAGCGCTCGACGGCCATCGAGCCCATAGTCGTCGCTCGGTCAGCGGTCGACAAGTTGCGAGACAACCTCTTTGCCCTTGGGTTCTCGAAGTCGGCGCTATTTCCAGACCTGGACAGCCTTGTCTCGGACATCAAGTTTGAGCATGGACTCACTGGAGTCCCGATCCCCAAAGACCAAGTTGACGATGGGACAAGACGACGCAAGCGCCGCGCAACAACCAGTCCGCGCGGCAACAGCCGGACCTCCGCAACCGGGACGGCCACTACTCCCAAGAAAGCCCATCGCACCAAGACCGCTCGCAAAGCTGTACGCAAGCGGTAAGAATCCGACTCTCACGCGCAGACGCCTGGACCGAGAACGCGGCAACACCACACCCTACACTGATTGGGCGTCTCATCTGGCAGCTACAGTAGGGACCGACAACGTCACGCCGTCCAACGCCTTGGCGGCCTTTGCAATCGCGTCCGTGGCTCGGCCATGCACACCAACGACGCTCTCCCACTCTCGACACAGGTGCCGCCCAACAAGGGTTTGAACCCGGCGGGGCTGGCAACGCCTCGCCCTGCCGAGGCGTCCCCTGCAAGTGGCGGCTGATCGCCGCCCGTCTTCTTTTCGGTGGTGGCATCCGGATAGCTTGTTCCGTAAAGCCCCGCGGGTTAAACCCAGGGTCGTTGGGCAGACAACCCCAGATGCGTCAACGCGTCGCTAGCAATCTGCAACGCCACATGGCGAAAACCTAGGGGCCAGTTCCCGACGTGCCGACTGAGCGAAGTCGCGATTGTCCACCATGCAGAAAAAGCGCCTTGTCGAACAACCCGACGTCCGCCGGATTGGGCAGTCTCAGGTCCCGCGGCCCAGGAAACCGTTTACTTGAAACGCCAGACCGTCGCTTCAGCTGCGAGATGAACACAACAACGCTGCCACTCGACCGTGCAAACTGACGTAGTGCTTCCACTTGTTTCCGCACCGGCGCCGCCGTTCCTCGGTGAGCTAGCGCTTGCAGGTAGTCCACTACGATCACTGACCTCTCCGCCGCGTCGCCCGCAACCCGGTCGATCACGTAATCCGCGCATATCTCGTCCGACCTGTCGAACTCCGCCAGGTCGACCCTGCCTCGGCCAGCCACACCGGCCCGCGCGAACAAGCTCTCTTCACTGCCAATGTCGTTGTCGAGAGTGAAGAACCAGCTCTTTCGACCACTCCGAGCTGCCGCCAACACCGCCTGCAGCGCGCAGATTGTCTTGCCCTCGCCGCGTCGTGCCGCCAACACCACCAGCTCTCCCGCTGCTGACCGCTCCCAGAGCGTCTTGGGCGGCGACGCCATGTGCCGCATGAGCAAGGTCCAGCTCGCGTATCCTTCCTGCCTTGCGACTCGATCCAGCGCTGCTGCCAGTCCGATTCCTTCAGTTCGTTTCAGCTGCTTCGCTTTTGCCTTCAACACGCTGATTGGTACCGATAGCGCCATGGAGCTTGCCTCCTTCCAGGTGCCGCACATTCCCTTCTTCTGCAGCCACACCGCTTAAGGGTTTGGTCAACCGTAGCGAACTCGCCCTACACGCTGGTGCTTTCCCGTTCGAAGGGGGGACACTCGGGCCGCAAGCGCCCACGCATACTCTCACAACCGCCGCCCCACGCCAACTGTTCTTGCTGGTGGCCGTCTCCGTTGCCCAGGGCTGCACCGTCGAGCTATCCCACCAGCCATGACGACCACCTCCAAGATACTGGCGCTCACGACCGCCTTCCTAGCCGGTTGCGTCTTCGCGCTGATGATTCCAACTTCCCACGCGGCTTCCGCAACGCCCACGCATCAGTACAGCGCGTGCTTCGCCGCTCGCCTTGACTGGGTCTCCGCAGAGACCCTCGCACGAGGCGAAGTTGCCAAAGGCACGCCCGTTCCCAAGGGCTGGACTCCCGTCGGTGGCGCTGGCGGCGTCCACGACAGGAAGTTTGCCATCTACTGCAAGTAGGCGGCGGACTCGCTTTCACCTCCTTTGCTGCCCAACAAGGGTTTGAACC
>QJWJ01000090.1 GCA_003235365.1 Deltaproteobacteria bacterium | reverse complement strand
CCGTCGTCCCCTTCAAAATGGCAAAATCCCCAGCCCGATTGTCGACAATCGAGCTGGGGACGGATTTCTGCGGTTCTACGTCAGTGCCGAGGCACGCGGATCTGGCTGATGATCTCTTGCACGTCCGCTGGGGGAGGCGGTGTGAAGCGAGAGACGGTCACGGCCACTGCGAAGTTGAGCAGCATGCCGACGGTGCCGATACCCTCCGGCGAGATCTTCATGAAGTACTGATCTGGACTGCCGCCCAAGAAGCGGAAGTAGATGATGTACGCTGCAGTGAAGACCAAACCGACGACCATGCCGGCCACGACGCCTTCGCGGTTGGCCGACTTGGAGAAGATGCCCAAGACGATCGCGGGGAAGAACGAAGCCGCGGCAAGGCCGAACGCGAACGCAACCACCTGAGCAACGAAGCCAGGCGGGTTGATGCCGAAGTAACCCGCGATGAGTACCGCGACTGCCGCCGACACGCGTGCTGCCATCAGTTCGCCCTTTTCACTGATGTCCTTGGCAAACGTCTGCTTGAGCACGTCGTGGCTGATGGCAGCCGAAACGACCAGCAGCAGACCAGCAGCGGTGGACAAGGCGGCTGCCAGCGCGCCGGCGACGACCAAGGCGACGACCCAGTTCGGCAACCGTGCGATCTCCGGGTTTGCCAGCACCATGATGTCACGGTCGATGTACAGCTCGTTGCCGTTGTCCGTGAGCTTGTTGTCGAGCACACGCTGCCCCAGGGGGCCGCGCTTGGGCGCGCCGTTTTCGGAAACGAAGGACGGCTTGCCGTCGAACGCCGGCCCGTTCTTGTACTGAACCTTGCCGTCGCCGTTCTTGTCCACCCAGGCCAACAGGCTCGTGTTCTCCCAGTTCTTGAACCAACCGGGGATCGCCTTCTGCTCGGTTGCGCCGGGCTCGACCTGGTAGGTCGCGTCGGTTACTGCTTCGATCAGGTTCGTACGAGCGAACGCCGCAACGGCAGGAGCCGTCGTGTACAGAATGGCGATGAACGCCAAAGCGTAGCCTGCGCTCAGACGCGCGTCGCGAACTCGACGTACCGTGAAGAAGCGAACGATGACGTGGGGCAGACCGGCCGTACCTACCATCAGCGCCATGGTGATGAAGAAGACGTCGATCATTGGCTTGGAGCCGTCCGTGTAGCTGGCAAACCCCAGCTCCTTGTGCAACCCGTTCAGCTTGTCGAGCAGGTACATGTCCTGTCCGCCGGCGATAGCCCCGCCGACTTCGCCACTCAAGCTCCCACCGAAGCCCAGTTGGGGGATCGGGTTGGAGGTCAGCATCAGGGAGATGAAGATCGCCGGGAGCATGAAGGCGGTGATGAGGATGCAGTACTGAGCCACCTGCGTGTAGGTGATACCCTTCATGCCGCCCAACACGGCGTAGAAGAACACGATCGCCATGCCGATGATGACGCCCGTGTTGACGTCGGTTTCGAGAAAGCGCCCGAAAACCACGCCGACGCCGCGCATCTGGCCTGCGACGTACGTGAACGAAACGAAGATGGCACAAACGACGGCCACCAGACGTGCGGTCTGCGAGTAGTACCTGGCGCCGACGAAATCGGGCACCGTGTATCGTCCGAACTTTCTGAGATATGGCGCGAGCAGCAACGCCAACAAGACGTAGCCGCCCGTCCAACCCATGAGGTACACGGAGCCGTCGTAGCCCAGGAAGGAGATGATGCCGGCCATACTGATGAACGACGCGGCGCTCATCCAGTCGGCTGCGGTGGCCATGCCGTTTGCAACGGGGGATACGCCCGAGCCCGCGACGTAGAACTCACCGGTCGACGATGCGCGCGACCAGACGGCAATGCCAATGTAAATGGCAAATGACAGACCGACCGCAATATAAGTCCAAAGCTGAAGCGACATGGCTGTTTAGTCCTCGGCAACGTCGAAGCGACGGTCCAACTGGTTCATGAGCCGAACGTAAACGAAGATCAGCGCGACGAAGACGTAGATTGACCCCTGCTGCGCAAACCAGAAGCCCATCGGGAAGCCGAAGATGTGAATCGCGTTCAACGGCTCGGCGAGAAGGATCCCGAACCCGTACGAGACGACGAACCAGATGGAGAGCAGCACGACCAAGTACCGCAAGTTTTGCTTCCAATATTGAGCGTGACGTGTTTCGCGTTCATCCATTCTGACCGACTCCTTTGGTTCTGTGGTGGGGAGGATCTGCTTGTCTGGTGGGGGTCACTTCTTTGGCGACACCTACGCGCGATGTTCCCTCGCCCATTGGTCGACGCAGTGCGTGATGATCACGCCCTGCGGCCTCTACTGTAGTGAAACTGTCGGGCCAGTGCTGGGTCCCAGCGCTGGCGACGACCTAGACTCTTCCGGAGGCCACTGTTTATCCGGATTCGCGTACGCTGTCGACTCCCACGTGGCGTCGTGAAGCAGGTAACTCAGTACCTTGAACCAAACGGAGTGTTCGATACCCAGGCGACGTCGCTCCCATGGCACCCGTTGGTCAGTTCCAGCGATCGATACAATCAGGTAACTCGCCACGTCGCATCCGGCGTTACGAATCGCCGCGACGGTCGCGACGATTGGGAAACAATTCCACCGTCGCAGCCATTAGCCCACCGAGCACCGGTGTTACGGTCAGGGTGGAAACGTTTCCAGACGGTGTTTTGTTGGAGATATCCACAGTTTGGGGGTTCGAATTCCCGCCGTGTTCGCTACCGTCCCGGCCTGTCACGGGAGGGTAGGAGAGCTTTGTCTTTCGGTAATTTGAAACATCTAGTTGGCGGGATGGGTCCGGCCGACGGCCGTCACAAGGCGGGTGAAAAAAAGAGACGGACGGTCTAGAACACCGGTCGAATTCGGGCAGGCCGTGAGGAGTGAGCAACAGTCGAACATCTGCTTCGACGGCTCCCCTCCCACCGGCAGGGTCTCGGCGATGACAGGGCACTCGAGATTACCGGCAGCAATCATGGCAAACGCGCCAGCATGCGATGAGTCCTCGACATTCCAACGTGTGTCACCGAGACTCGCGTCCGAGTTTAGGCGCCGCGGGTCGCAAGGCAGGCCCACGGCGTTCTTGCGACCAGCAACCAGAAGGGAAACTAGAAGTGGCTTTACCATTCGAGAACAGGCGTAGCCGCGTAGCCGGCTCTTTGTTGGCTTTGTTGTGCATGACATTCGGGCCGCTCGCCCCACGCGCGGCTGCGCAAGGCGAAGAAGCTCCTGCCGCTGACGACGCTTCGGGAGAAGCTTCCGCGACGGCGGATTTGTCGGTAGGGGCCTCGGCAGAAGCTTCGGCAGAAGAAGAAGCACCGCCGGAAGAACCGCCGATGGAGGAGCCTGTCGAGGAAGCGCCTGCCCCGCCTCCACCGCCACCAGCGGTCGAGGCGCCGCCCGAAGCGCCAGTGGTGACCATCTACGGCATCATCAAGCCAGAGTTCATCATGGCCAACGGCGTCGAGACCTACGGAAAGGCGACGTTTGCGGCGACCACGGCTGCCGCGCATCCCATCGCCAACGGCAACCACGACGAGTGGGCGAGTAGCTTTCAGCTGCAGCAGAGCCGATTCGGTATCAAGGTTGCGGCTGGAGATGCGCAAGGGCGCGCCGAGATCGACTTCATCGACTACGGCTTCAATCAGTCCTCACCGATTCAAGCTGCGCACCCGCGCTTGCGTTTGGCGTACCTCACCTACAACGTTTCGCCGGGCCACAAGATCTCCGCGGGCCAGCAGTGGGACATCTTCTCGCCGCTCAATCCTCCCACGACCAACATGGTCGGCGCGTCGTTCTTGGCTGGTAACTCTGCCTTCATTCGTCCCCAGTTCGTCTATACATACGGCACGGGGGAGGGGCTCGAGATTGCGGCGGCGCTCGGCTTGGTGAGGCAGAACCCGGGGCCATCGTTTGGCGTCGTGGAGTACGGCGTCCTACCCAGTGTGGCTCTGCAGGCCGGGTACCGCACCGGCAAGACGTGGGTTGGTGTGTCGTTCATCGGGGCTAGTGCCCAAACAGCTCCGCCGCCGAACGAAGATTCCAGAACGGCCTTCGGCGCCAATGCCTTTGCAAGCTTGGCGGTCGGGGAAAAGGTCTCGCTGGGCATCGAAGCCTACTACGCTCAGAACGGCAGTGACCTCGGGCTCCTCACCCTCAGCACGGCACCGGCCACCACGGATATCAGCGACGCAGGTGGTTTCGTTTCGGCGACCGTCAAGCTCACGGACATGTTGTCGTTGTGGGTACTCGGTGGTGGCGCGTTCGTGATGAACGCAGATGATCTGCCCCTCGGTTACAGTCGCGACGATGCTGGTGTCGCTACCCGGTCGGGGATCAGCGGGATTGAAAGCAACATCAACCTGCGCGCAACGCTTCTTGCCTCTCCGACAAAAGGTCTCGATTTCTTCCTCGAGCCGTTCATGTTCCTGACCAAGCACAAGCTCGGCACGACGACGTCACCGGGCGGCATGATGGTGACTGATCCTGACGGCGACTCGAATCAGACGGCGTTCGGCACCTCGCTCGGCGCTCGTATGGTGTTCTGAGCCGTTTGACGAACCACCGCGACGGTCTGGGGGACGTCACGGTGGTTCGAGTCGGTTCACGCCCCCGCGTATGCGGCGGCGCCGTACATCAATCCCAACAGCGGGTACAGGCCACATAGCGCGACGTGCATCGCGCGAAGCGAACTGGGCCAACTGCGCGCGAGTACCGTCCACTGGGCGAGACCGCGCAGCAGCCAGAACACGGTCAGGAAACAACACAAGACACGGCCGGTTCGTTCGTGGAGCAGTTGCGCGTGACTGCTCATGACCACTACCGCCAGACCCACGACACAGGCAACGATCCCCGCGCTGAACAGCGTCAACGTCTGGCGCGTGAAGGTGTCGAAGTGATCGAATCTGCCCTCGCGTGCGAGCACACGTCGGGCGATGCTCATGCTCGGCAATTGCGACAACTGCAAGATGCCGGCCGCCGTCGCCAGCCAATCCCAGAGTGTTGCCATCACGTGGCAGCCTCGCCGGGGTCGGGGCAGAAATTCTGTTCGAGTGCCGTCATACGCGACCCAAAGGGCGGAATCGCCGTAGGATCGATCTGGACGTCCAACAATGCTGGGCGCCCGGCTGCCAGCGCGCTTTCGAGTACTCGTGCCAGCTGAACGGAGTCGCGGATCACGAAGGCGTCCAGGCCGAGCGAACGCGCGAGTGCAGCGGCGTCGATGGCGTGTCCGAACCGAACGTTCAACACCTCGTTCGCTCCCCACTGGTGGGTCGCGCCGAACTCGACCATGCCGTGTCCGGAGTCGTTCAAAACGAGGGCGATCACGGGCAGGTTCTGCTCTGCCGCAGTGTGCAGTTCGACTCCACTCATCGCGAAGGCCGCGTCGCCCATCAAAGCGACGACGGGTTGCTTGGCAGCTATCGCTCCACCGAGCGCGGCGGGGAGGGCGTGCCCCATGCACCCGTACATCAGGTTCACGTGCCATCGACCAGGATGGCGCCTTTCGAGGTGATGGATCGCCCAAGCCATCGTGTTGCCAATGTCCACGAAGACGTGCTCCTCACCGCTCAATGTTGCATTGAGCACTTGCATGACATGCTTGGGGTGAACACGTCCATCGCCTTGTGTTGCTGATACCGGTGCTTGCCGAACCATCGCTGCCCGTCGAGTCGTGGTGGCGGGGCGTGGGGGAAGCTGAGCTACGGTGGCTTCGATCACTTGATCCAACCTCCCGACGATGCCCAGCGCGACCGGAAAGTTCTTGCCGATCTCGCTTTCGCAGATGTCTACCTGGACTAGCGTCGGCCGCTTGAAACGTTCATCCCAGTTGAGGCTGGTGATTTCACCCAGGCGACTGCCCAGGATGAACAATACGTCCGATTCGTCGAGTAGGGCGCGCTCGGCGTTTTCATGGCCGGCGAATCCGAACACGCCGAGCGACTGTGGATGTCCTTCGGGGAAAGCACCTTTGGAGCGCGGCGTACACGCGACGCGGAGTTGGGGACACCTCCGAGCGAGTTCCAAGAGCGCTTCTTCGGCGTGAGCCATCAGGACGCCGCGACCCGCAAGCACACACGGTCGTTGCGCTTGCTCGAACAGTCGCACCAACTCCGCTGCTTGGTGAGCGCCGATCCCCGTACCTGCTGCGATCAACTGCAATGGTCGAGGCGGCTCGTAATTGCTACTCCGACTCCACAGGTTCGCAGGCACGCTCAGGTGAACGGGGCCAGGGCGGCCGCTGCGCGCCACGCGAACGAGATGTTCGAGCACCGACTGCGCGCGCTCGGGGCAGGAGAGCGTGAGGCTGATTTTGGTGATCGGTTCCAACAAGCGAACACCATCGAGCTCCTGGGCGGCATCTCTGCCGTTCCATGCATTGGGAACCTGCGCTGACAGTACGACGAGTGGGGTCTGTTCTCTGTGTGCCAACGCGATCCCCGTTGCCGCATTGCTCAATCCCGGACCCGCGGTCACGGCGACGAGCGCCGGTTCGCCCCGCACGCGCGCGTAACCCTCCGCAAGCATGGCGGCGCCGCTTTCGTGGCGGGTGAGAACGGCGCGTATTCTTCCGCGATCGTGGATAGCCTTGAGCATCGGCATCAGCGGCCCACCGGGGATGGTGGCCATCAGCGAAATGCCGTTGGCGACGAGCACGCTCTCGATGCATTCGGCAACCGTGCCCGACTCGCGCTCCGTCAGTTCGAGCGCCTGACGCAGCATTGGCCGCTCGATGCTTCGCGCCGCCGTCGATCGTTTCGGCGCATCTACAGAAGCGTCTCTCCTCGATGGTGGCACGGGCACCGACTTGGCGATGGAACGATGGGGAGCCATCAGAAGGTCAGAGCGCCCCCGACGCTCAGCTCCCGATTGTTGACCTCCGCTCGCAGTGTGAGAGCACCTGCGTCGTACAAGGCGCCGACGCCACCAACTCCGTAGATCCCGCCGTAGCCAACCGGTGCCGGTAACCCGTCTTGGCTAGCGAAAGACGCGACGCCGAAACCGAGCCCAGCCCGGGGATAGGCCGCGAAGTCTTCAGTGAACCAGAAGTTCCAAGTTGCGGCTGCGGAGAACTCCATCAAGCTGAGGTCCCATTCCGTCACTCCGAGGTCGATGCCGTAGCGGGTGTAGTCGAAACCGCCTTCGATACCGAGTTCGTCGTGAAAGCGGGAATGTTTGATGAACCCTCGAGGCACGATCGAGTGTCGATAGCGCAAGGCCGCCCCGTAGCCTCCCGAGTAGAGGAACCCCAGCTTGCCCATGACGCTGACCATGTTCGGAGCAGTGGTTGCCGTGTTCGCGCTTGCCACGAGTGGGGCGGCGTCGTGTTCCCCAGCGTGAGAGGGGGCAGACGTTTCGGGCTGCGCCAGCGCCGTTGCCGACATGGCGATGGAGGAGCAGACTAGTTTAGTGACGAGATTGATGTTCATTTCCGAGGTCTCCAAAGTTGGCGACGGCTGCAACGAGGCGTCGTCGTTGAAGAGCGTCTAAGCACCCCGCGTGCCAAGTGCGTCGTTCGAGTGAAGCGGCTGCCTTCTCGTCGGAAATCTCACCCGCACTCTGAGCTCTCTCTGAGTTGAAGGGCTTCGAACCGTGTTCGAACCGTTCGAGGTGTTCGAACACGTTGCCTGTCCGCCCCTCTGAAGTGGGCCGATGCAATGCCGAGTTTGAACGATCTTGCGGGAGCACGGCCGGGTCGGGTGTCTGCGTGTACTTGTGACAGTTACTTTCGAAACGCCAGCCCCCCGACCAGAGACCGCGTGGTCGTATCGACATGTGCCATGAATTGGTCAGAGCGATGATGTCGCCTTGACCGTGTTTGATACGGCTTGCCGCGTCGGCCGCACGGTCACGGCGTTCTTCAGCAAGATCATTCAACGCTCGGAGCGCTCTATGCTTTCGCGACGTCGACGAACTCGACGATGATGGTTGTGACAAATGAAGCCGACTCGGTCGGAAGAATTTGGTGCAGGCCGCGGGATATCCATGGGCCGCTCGACGTAGGAGCACGGGTCCAGGGTTGAATGCCGCCGCCGGCTGCCGTGCTCATCCCGTCTATTGTCGACACCTCGTTGAGACTCGCTTGTGGCTGCCACGACCCATCCCTCTGCCAACACCGATCCTCGTTCAGGACGTTCTCGGTCCAATCAGATCCAGTGGGTGTTTCCCGGCTCGCTTCGAAGCGCAGTCGTCGGTAGGCACGTCGTCGGTCGCGATTCGCGTTGCGATACGGCGCTGGTCGGCAACGAGACGTCGCGTCGGCATGCGGAGTTTCGAATCGATGGTCCAATCCTCGCGGTGCGCGATCTGGGTAGCCGAAATGGGGTGTTCGTCAACGGCCAGCGGATAGGGGACGTTCCGTTGCAGGCGGGCGACGTCGTTCGCTGCGGCGAATGGATTGGCATCGTCGTTTCACCGACGACGGTTACCACCGAGTTCGGCGAGATCGTTTCCGGATGGTGGGGGAGCTCTACGTTGGCCAGCGCCGTCGCTCCAGCGAAGCGCAGTGGTGCAGA
>QJWJ01000136.1 GCA_003235365.1 Deltaproteobacteria bacterium | reverse complement strand
GCCGCGCTGTGCTTGGCAAACGACACGGAGTACGGCTTGGCTGCCTATCTGTACGGCAGGGACATCCGTCGCGTGTGGCGCATGGCAGAACGCTTGGAATACGGCATCGTCGGGGTCAATGATGCGATGCCCACCTCGGAGGTTGCCGCACCGTTCGGCGGCGTGAAGCAGTCGGGCGTGGGGCGTGAAGCGTCGAAATACGGGATCGACGAGTACCTCGAGATGAAGTACGTCTGCCTCGGGGCAATGGCGTAGTTTCCCAGTCGCGGCGACTTCGCTCGGGATTGGCGCGAGCAATCCCGCAGACGGCTTCATGAGCGAATTATTAGTTGACATTATGGTCAACAATGTGCGACTAGGGAAAATACCTGATGGCCCCCGACGTCGTCAGTGACGCGCACAGGAGGTTCCGTGAAACCAACACCCCCAGGATGGCCCCGTATTTCCATCGCTCTGTACTACGAAGATCCGGCTTCCGCGATTGACTGGCTGTGTGAGGCATTCGGTTTCGAGGTGCAGCTCAAGGTCGAGGGCGATGGAGGAAGCATCGAGCACTCCGAGCTAGTCTTCGGAGAGGGACTGATCATGGTCGCCGGTGAGAAGCCCCGTTTCCCGCAGGCGAGACCGCCGTCCAAGGTCGGTGGGGCAAACACCCAAAACATGATGGTGTACGTCGACGACGTCGAAGCTCACTGTGCGCGGGCACGCAAGGCAGGCGCCACGATCGTCTCGGAGCCTGACACTCACGACTACGGCGACGACTACTGGAGTGATCGCGGCTACGAGTGCCGAGACGTGGGTGGGCACCATTGGTGGTTTTATCAGCGCCTCCGTACGAAAGGTCAGCCCGTTTGAGCGAGCTCGACCGAACGCTGGGTGCTTTGGCCGATCCGACTCGTCGCGCGGTGGTCGAATTGCTGCGCGACCAGCCGCACCGAGCGGGCGATCTCGCACGCAGTTTGGAATTGCCGCCCGCCGGGTTGAGCCGCCACTTGCGGGTCTTGCGCAAGAGTGGTCTCGTCGAGGAGGACATCTCCGAGGATGATGCTCGCGTTCGGGTCTACCGTTTGAGACGCCAGCCCTTCGATGAGCTGCAAGATTGGGTGCGCGACGTCCAGCAGTTCTGGGATGGTCAGCTGGCGGCCTTCAAGGCCCATGTCGAGAATCCCACCCGCCCCGGGCGAGCGCGATCGGGACGGCGGACGTGACGGCGTTCGATTCCGCGGCGGCGTCTGTATTCGTACGCGTTCCTCCGCAGCAGGCGTTCGACGTCTTCACGCGAGAGCTCGACGACTGGTGGCGGCACGGTCGCAAGTACCGAATCGGTGGAGCCAAGCCGGGGCGCCTGGTGCTCGAGTGCAAACTCGGTGGGCGCCTGTTCGAGGAGGTCGAGGTTCCGTCCGGCCCCAAGCTGTTCGTCGTGGGCAGTGTCGTCGAGTGGCTCCCTCCCCACAAGGTCGCTTTCGAGTGGCGCAACGTGAACTTCAAACCCCACGAACGGACGCTCGTCGTGGTGACGTTTGCCGAGCGCGCCGGTGGCACGACCGTGCGCGTCGAACACAGCGGTTTCGCCGCGCTCCCGGCCGATCATCCCGTCCGCCACGGGGCGCAGGGGGCGGAGTTCTGTCGTTACATGGGGTTGTGGTGGGGAGGGCTGTTGACCGCGCTGCGGCAGCACGTCGCCGTGCGAGCCGGGGACCCGACGCTCTGACTCCACCCCGCGGTGTCCGGCGACGGGAGACTTTCACTTCGGCCTGCGCTGCGGTCGTGTAATCTGGCGGTTCATGCGGTCGTCCACCTCCTACTCGCTCGCCATCGGTGCCGGGGTGTGGGCGTGCGCGAGTTGGGTGAGCGCACACGAACTCGAAGTCGATCGATTGCGCTTGTGGCCGAATCCCGATTGGGGAGTCGTGCGCGGTCAAGTCACCTTCGATCCCAAGCTCACGCGCGATGACGAGGCGCCCCCGCCCGGGGATGCGAAGCAGCGCATCGTCGCTTTCTTGGAGCGCAACCTGACCGTCGAGCTCAACGGCGATCCTTGTTCACCCAGCATCGACGTGCGTGAGCTGTACGAGAAGGGCGGAGCAGTACCTGGCGACGTCGCCATGTTGCAGTGCCCGGTGCCGTCTCCGATGAAGACGCTTCGGGTGGTGGTCGGCGGCGAATTCCCCATGCTGGCGGTGCGGGTCGTAGGTTTCGACCAAACTGCCTCCTCGGAAGAGGGAGTCATCGTCCTCGGCGGACAGCGATCGCCGACGTACTCGTTTCCACAGGCCGACGGCAGCAAGACCGTGACAACCTCCGAGCGCCAGACGACGGCGCAGGTATTGTGGAGTCAGGTCCGCCTGGGGTTCGTTCACATCCTGCCTCGAGGCTGGGATCACGTGTTGTTCGTGTTGGGTTTGGCGCTGGGCTATGGCGGACGATTGCGGCGCCTCGTTCTCGAACTCAGCGCGTTTACGGCGGCGCACACGTGCACGTTGGCGCTCGGTGCTGCGGGTATGCTCGTCGTCCCCGGTTCGGTCATCGAGCCGTTGATCGCGCTGTCCATCTGCTGCGTGGCGCTGGAGAACCTACTTCGATGGGGTGGGGCTCGAGTTCGGCTCGCGCTGGCCTTCGTGTTCGGGCTGGTACACGGCCAGGGGTTTGCTGGGGCGCTCGCGGAACTGGGTCTCGCTCACGACGCATTCCTCACTGCGCTCCTCGGCTTCAACGTGGGGGTCGAGATCGGGCAGCTGGTCGTCGTGCTGTTGTTCTTGGGCGGGGTGTGGACCGCACGCCATGCGTACGAACCCAATGCGACACTGCGAGACCGTGCAGTGCGCTGGGCATCGATCTCGATCGCCGCGATTGGCGCCTACTGGGCGGTCGAGCGCGTGATCGGTGCGTGAACGCCGCGCATTCGGCGTCGCTATCTGACGTGAATGTTGGGGATCGGCGGTTCGTCCATGTCGTCGCCGATGAAGAAGCTCGGATGCGGTGGCTGATTGTAAGCAGTCTGCTCTGACGATACCTGCATTCTGTATTGGGGGTCGTGCATCAACGTGTAGATGCGGCGTTGGGTCACCGCCGTTGTCGTGTACACGCGCAGGGCAGAGCTGTTGGGCGTGCGCCAGATGATTTCTTCCCGCCAGTCGCCAAACAGATCCGCAGTGAGGGTGGGCGTTGCTTTCGTGTAGTTGTTCGACATGCAGGCATCGCAGCTGAACACGCGTGAGCCGTCGCCCTTGGTGATGCTGGTGCCATCTTCGAGTTCGCGCAGTTCGTCGGCGTCCCACCAGATCAGGAAGTTCACCGGTCCAGGTTTGGAGTTGCCAATCGTGTCGTTAGTGGTAGCGCTGCGCAGGTTTGGATCGGAGGCGGACCAGAACTCCGCGCCCGGTGAAGCTGCCGTGATGTCGGCGGCAACACCACGGCCGTTGTCGGCACCGGACGAGCCGGCTTGGAACAGCACGTCGCAGTCGCTGGCATCGCGCACGTCCCACCAGGGCATGGCCTTGTCTTCGTGAGGCATGAACACTTCGAGTCCCGGCCGTGACGGTACCAGATCGCCCACGTGCATCGCATCGCCGTGCGCAAGGCCCGTCGAGCAGCCGAACGAGCCATCGCTTTGGATCATGGCCGCTCCGTAGACGATCTCCTGTGCATCGTCTCCATCGACGTCCGCGACTGCCATGCTGTGCGCCCCCTGTCCGGCGAGCGCCCCGGCTCCCTGCGTGTCGCTGTCGGCTCGCCACACTTTTTGCAGTGTGCCGTCGCGAAAGTTCCACGCAGTGACGGTAGCCCGAGTGTAGTAACCCCGAGCCATCAACAACGAGGGGCGCCCTGAGCCGGCCGCGCTGCCACCTTCATCACTGACGAAGCCGACACTTGCCAAGAAGCGGTCGACGCGGTTGCCGTAGCCGTCTCCCCAGTCGTCGACGCGGCCGCGCACCACGTCGAACTCCACCGTGTCGAGTTCCAAGCCCGTCGCGCCTTCGAAGACGGTGAGGTACTCAGGCCCAGAAAGCACGTAGCCTTCCGAGTTGCGGTAGTCCTGGCTGTCGTCGTCGTTGGCCGCGGGGCCTTTGCTCAGGTACTCGCCGCTGGCGTCCCGAACGCCGGGTGCGGTCTTGAATGCCACTTCGGCTTTACCGTCGCCGTCCAGGTCGTAGACGAGAAACTGAGTGTAGTGGGCGCCCGCGCGAATGTTGGCGCCGAGGTTCATCCGCCACAGCCGTTCACCGGTCAGTTCGTAGGCATCGACGTAGACCGGCCCGGTAAAGCCGGCCTTCGAATTGTCTTGGGCATTGGACGGTTCCCAGATCACCACGATCTCGTATTGCCCGTCGCCATCGAGGTCCCCGGGGCTGCCGTCGTTGACTGAGCCACTCGAACGCTGCACCGTCCCAGAATCGTAGGAGTAGGTTCCGCCGTCGCGGGCCGTGCCGCTTGGCGGCGGCTCCAAGGGGATTGTCAGGTAGTTGTCATCCCAACGGGGAACCTCAGCGGACAGCGGACATTCCTGATCGTCGATGACGGCACTCACCGCGTACCGCGAATCGCCCGCGGCGCCTTGGTCGAGGAAGTTCGTGCTGTCGGTGACGTTGGTCAACAGTTCTCCGTCGCGGTACACGTTGTAGGTCACCGAGGTGCCGTACTCGTAGCCGAGCATTCGCCAACCGACGTACGTGCCGCCGTCTGCCGGCACGGCGACGAGCCCCCGGTCCAAGGCTTCCATTTGAAAGTGGCCTGTCGCTGCGGAAGGAGAACACGCACCGTCGACAGGTTCTGGGGCAATCGGTGACGGACTTGGATCCCCCGGCTCGGGTTCAGGCGTGGCGTTCGGGCTTTGCGGTCCGTCGGCAACGTTGCTCGGCGACGAAGGGGTCAGTGCGTCGCCCGGCCCCCCATTGGTCGGCGACGGAGCGATTGACCCGGGCGTCGTCGATTGTCCAACGGGTAGCGTCGGCTCGTTCGGTGCCATCGTGCCCGTTGCGTCGCCGGATGGGAGGTTCGTGGCTGGAACGTTGCCGATGGCAGACGAGGGTCCGCTCACCGGATCGGTTGCGCTCGCCTGCGCTGTCGGCGAACCATCGAGCGCGGCGTCCTTCGAAGAGCGAGACTCGTCCGAGCAGGCACCGAGCAGGGCCGCGAACCAGACGAGAGAGTGCGCCGTCGGGCAGCGGTAGGGGAGACGATGGCGGATTTGCACCTCGGTTCAATGCACGATCCGTTCGGGGGCATCACGCGCGCGCAGATTTGGTTTCCGAAAGGTCGCTGATTCGAAAGCCTTGCTGGAAAGTTATGCACATTCCCCAACGCTCCTGTGGGCTGAGGGCGCGCTGGGGCCGGCAGGGGCCGCCTGGTCGTCGAGCGCGAAGAGTTGGGGGAACGCGACGCTCGCGCTATGAATCGCGGTGCCGTGAAGTTTCGAGGCGAGATTGTGCCGGTTTCGCCCGGCACCCAGGCGCGGATGCGAGGAGTCAGTTGGCACCCGTCGCTGCCTGGAGGATTCGCAGCGCCCGCGTTTGATGAACTGCGACTGCTTCGTGTCAGCCACTGGGACTTCGAAGGTCAAGTCCAGCAGGGGGAGTTGGTGGTTGCCCGGGGCGTTGCTGAGATGCTGCTCGAGGTGTTCGAGCGGATTCACGCCGCTCGGTTTCCGCTCGCCAAGGTCAGGTTGATTGACCACTACGACGGAGACGACGAGCGGTCCATGGCGGACAACAATACGTCGGCGTTCAACTGTCGCCTCGTCGCCGGGACGACGCGCCCGTCGAAGCACGCCGAAGGTCTCGCCGTGGACATCAACCCCGTGCAGAACCCGTACATCGTCGGCTCGAACGTTCATCCCCAGGCTGCTGCACCGTACGTGGATCGCGACGTTCCACGACCGGGCATGCTTTTCGAGGACGACCCGGTCGTGCGTGCTTTCGAGCGCATCGGGTGGACGTGGGGTGGGCGTTGGGACAGCCCGCGTGACTACCATCACTTCGAATCCACCTGATCGGTCGGGTCAGGGGAGTAACTTGACGACCCGACCGAGATCGAGCCTGGCGCCCGGCGCGAGCTCGGAGCGCAAGGCAAGCCACAACTCCGCGGCTCCGATCGCATCCCACAAGGCGTCGTGAGCGGGGTAGTTCGGCAGGTTGAAGCGTGCTCGGGCCCGTGCCAGCGTGAGGGCATCGGCGGGCAACGTTCGCTGGCGGCGTCGCGCGAGTCCCTGCAGCAGTGTCAACGTGTCGATGCACGGGAGCGCGATCTCCGACTGCCACGTCCGACGACACGCCTCGACGATGAAGCTGACGTCGAGGGCAGCATGGTGCGCAACGAGAACGCGCCCGGCGAGCAATGGCAACAACTCGGCCAGCGCATCACGGAGTGACCCGCCGTGCGCGACTTGGTCGTCGCCCAGCCCGTGAATCACGACGCTCCGCGCAGGGAGAGGACGCTCGACGCTGACGACCTTCGACGTGGCGGTCTCGAGCAGGATTCGGCCGCGTTCGATCTGAACCCAGCCCAGCGCGATGATCGAGTCCTGCTTCGGGTCGAGTCCCGTAGTCTCCAAGTCCAGCGCGAGTAGACTCGTGTCGTCGACGTTGAGGTTCAAGTCGCTGGAGGGAGTGTTCAGGTACTCTTTGACCGGACCCTCACGTGCCGCCTCGCGAAGTCGGCTCCAGCGGCGTCGCCACCACCACCGTCGCATCAGCCGCTGAGCGTTCCCAGCTGGTGACTGTGCTCGAAGGCGTCCTGCAGCGTCTTGACGACGGAAAAGGCGTCGCGCAGGTGCCTTCTGTCCGAGGCCGTCAATTCGTCCGGAACGAGATGGTCGTTCACGGCACGGCTTTCGCGCAGGCAGCGCGCGTGATGCCGTAGGCGTAACAGCGCGATGAACTCGAATGCGTCGCGCAGCTCCTGACCGCCTTCGCGACTGACCGCTCCGCGCTGTTCGGCGCAGCGCAACCGGTCCAGCGTGTTCGCTTCGGCGCACCCGGTTCGCAGCGCATAGGCCCTGGCCAAATCGACGATGGGGATCAGCCCGCGATGCTTCAGATCGAGCGAATCCGCACGTTCCCCTCCGCGGTCCAAAATCAGGCGACCAAACAATCCGATCGGTGGACGCCGACTGAGCGCGTCTTTTGCCATGTGCGCGATGAACAGAGGTTTGTTGGCGACCGACTCGGCGATGTGCAGTAGCAACGCGTCCGCGAGATCGGCGCGGCCATGGACACAGCGTAGGTCGAAGAAGATACTGCCGTGCATGACCGCGTCGCGGCTCGGCTCGTCAATCCACTTGCTGAAGTGTTGCTTCCACACGGATAAGGGCTGCCGCCAGCGTGGGTTCGACGCCATGATGTCGCCGCGACACCGCGGGTAGCCACAGGCATCGAGTCCGTCCCGCATCCAAGTGGCGAGGCGAGCGAAGCGATCGTCGTCTGCACTGCAGCTCTCGTCGAGCAGCAAGCCATTGTCTTGGTCGGAGCCCAGGGCGTGTTCTTGTCGTGCTTGGGACCCGAAGGTCAACCAGGCGTAGTTCTCCGGTTCCTCTCCCTCAGAGGCGTTTTCGATCCAGAACAGTTCCAACAGTCGCCGGTGTATCGCGTCACCGATGCGTGTGAGGATTCGGTGGATGTCGGCGGCTCGGGTCCCAGACTCGATGAGTTGCAGGGCGACGTCCCCCCGCCGCTTGGCGACGCGAGTGAGCCCTTCGACGTTCAGCTGTCGCCGCACCTCTCGAACGAGTGTGATCGGATTGGCGGCGAGTGACTGAACCACATCGGTGACGGTGATCGCCGCCACGAGCGAATCGCCCTCCTCGACACCCAAGTGGTGAACGCTGCGGTCGAGCATGTGCATCATGGCGTCGAGCAGCGTTGCGTTTTCGTCGATGGTGAGCAGCGGGGTGCTCATGATGTCGACGACCGGATCGTCGACGCTGCGTCCCGCCGCTACGACGCGGCTGCGAAGATCCCGATCGGTGACGATACCCACTCCGCCGTCGTGTTCGATGAAAGCGCTCGACACGTGTCGTTCGCTCATCTGCGCGGCAACCTCGCGGATGGATGCGCTGGCGGGAAGCACCAGCGCCGCGCGCCGCACGACCGTGCTGATTGGTCGAGTCCAACTGACCGAGTTGGACGAGCCGGGGGCTAGGGTTGCTCGCAGTCGCTCGGCAGCGCGCGCGGTGAAGAACAACGCGACGTTGGGTTCTTCGCGACACAACGCACTGAAGCGTTCGCGGCTCAACGTGTACGCGAGAGTATCTTCGGTGGCGCGTAGTTGCGTTCTGCTCAACGCCGAGGCGGAAGCCAGCTGCTGGGCGCCTGCGGCGTCGCCCGGTTCGTAGGTCGCCACTAGCTCTCCGGTCGAGGACGACTCGGACAACTCCCCGGAGCGGACGAGATACAGCCGGTCGACGCTTGCCCCTTCAGCAAATACGACGGTGTCTCGCCGGAAGTACTCGATGTCGATTCGGGCGGCGAGTCGTTCCAATTCGTCCGGCGCCAATACGTCGAAGGGTACGCTCGAGCCCAGGAA
>QJWJ01000240.1 GCA_003235365.1 Deltaproteobacteria bacterium | reverse complement strand
CGTGACGCCGTCGAGCACCGCATCGGCGGTGCCGCCGTCGTGGGAACCGATCGCCGGCAATCCACATGCGCCGGCCTCGAGGAACACCCCGGGAAATCCATCGACCTCGGGCGGCTCACTGCGCGAGGGCAACACGAAGACGTCTGCGGTTCGGTACCAGTACACGAGTTCCTCCAAACTCACGTAGCGTGTGAACAGTACCCGCCCGTCGAGGCCGAGCCGGGCACTCAGAGCCCGCAGCCGCCCGATGTCCGGCCCCTTGCCGACGACCACCAGACGAGCGTGTGGGAGCCGCTGGCTGAGCAGCTCCAACGCCTGCAGAGTGACGTCGATGCCCTTGCGCGGGATCAGGCGAGCGACGCAAAGAAAGACCAACGAGTCGCCCAGGCCGTACGCCTGCCGCAGCAGTCCCGCGTCGCCCGGACAGAAGCGTCGTGGGTCGACGCCACCGGGCTCGACGTGCAGATTGCAGACCGCCACCCCCAGTGCAGTCGCCAATTGTGCCGTGTAGCGGCTGACCGGAAACACACCGTCGGCGCTACACAGCACCCGAGCTCGAGCGCGATCGTAGGCGCTCTGGGCAACGCGGCTCGCCTGCCACGGCTTGAGCAACAATTCACGGCCATGCGCGGCGACGAATACCTTGCCGCTGCGAGCCGTTCCGCGCAGCAGTTGTGCGGAAGCCGCGCTCGGCCATTGGCTGTGGAAGCTGACCGTGTCGGGAGGGAGTTTGGAAAGCTCCTGGGCCGCGGCGGCAAAGAACGCATCACCTCGGGCGGCAATGCGGCGCACGGGCACGGCCGATTCCTCGTCGAACCGAGGCGATCCGGGCTGGCGCGAGGCGATGACTTCGAAAGACGGATCTCTGCGAGCCCAGCGCTGGGCCAGTTCCCAACAGTAGGATTGAATTCCTCCCCGACTCGGCGGGAAGTCTTGGGCCACGAGCACCAATCTCAACGTGTGACTCCAGCGCACGACACCTGTAGCGGTTCTCGGCGCTCGTGTGGAGCAGTAACCGCTCCGGGGCCCATGGACGTCTGCGCAGCGATTGCCGTGACGACGCGACGATCCGGCGCTGCGGTCCGACGACACGTTGGAAACCGACGCGGCTCGACCCGACCAAATGGGCGAGTGCGAATGTCCGGCAGGTTTTCGTTCACTCGCAGAGCGTCGGTCGTCAAACGCGAAACGGTCGGAAGTAGTGAAGGGCAATCTCGTCCAGGACGTCCTCGAAGGCCTCGAAATAGGATTGGCTGGTGTCGTCGACCTCCCCCGAGTCGACAAGCTCTCCCGTTTGGGCGTCGATCAGGCGATAGCGAGCCTCCCCATCGTAGCTGGTGTCGACGTCGCCGTCGCTGTCGACGTCGACGCGCTCGGTCACCACGACCGTCACCTCCAAACGAGCGCTCGTCGACCGTCCGTCGTCGGCGGTCACCAACTCGAACCCGGACGTACCCGCCAGTTCATCGACGAGGTAGGCCGTATGCTCGTCGCTTCGGGCAGATGCGACGACGACCACCACGTCCGGGTACCGTTCGAAATCGATGGCGGCCTCCCTCGAGATCGTCAGAGGTGCACATGCCCCGCTGAGCCAACCGCACAGCGCCCAACCACAGGCCGCGTTGCCTCGCAGCGCCGCCTCCAACCAGCCCATCCGCCTCATCCCGGACCAAAGCGCCGGGCTCATGGGCGATTCCTCCAGCGCACACCCAGCGAGAACAACACGGGCAATGCTGGCTCCCCAGCCCGCGTCGTGCCGAGTTCCAAACCGTCCGTCGCCAACACGTATCCGCGAGCGCTTCCGAAAATTCCCCAGCTATCGCTGACCCAATAGCCCGCACTGCCCACCGCCGCGAGCGCGACCTCGGCGAGATCGCCGTGGATGCCCCACAGATAGTAGATGTCCGCGCCGAGAGCGAAGTCGACTTGCCACTGGCGCCTGTCCCAAGGCGCCAAGTCGACGAAGATCCCGAACTGACTGCCGAGAAACGCAGAATTCAATTCTGCGGGCCGCCGCGTCGCCCACAGTAGGCTGCCCTCCAGTTTCAATGCCACGACGTCACCCAGGCGGGCGTCGAGCCCGCCCATCGCCTTCTCAGTTGCGGTGAACGCCTGCAACCCGATCGATGCGGGCATCGAGGACTGGCGTGGCTGGTCGTGAGCGAACTGCTCGGACGTCGTCGGCCCCGCCTGTGCGCTGTCCTGCACGGGTGGCGCGGTCTCGTGATACAGATTCTCGGGGCTTTGCTCCTCGGCTCTCGCCTCGACTGATACGACGTGAGCAAGCAGGGCACACGCGGCGCCGAGGCCACGGCAAACCCGCGCCACTCCAGCTCTCGACGGCTGGCCAAGACAGCGACGTCGCCAGAGTGTCGCGGCCCACGCACAGTCTCGGTGAACGATCCGACGCAAAATCACCACACCATTTCTCCCGTGGCTTCGCTGCCGATCCAAAGAAGCAAGCTGCCGCATGGTGGTATTGCGCTGTCGTGTGGCTGCCTGTTGTTACTACGCCGCATGGTGCTGCCAAGCCAGAGCAAGACTCAGGCCACTGAGCCCAGCCGCCCGAGTGTAGCAGACTCGCGCAAAACCCCTCCGGGCTGATGATTGGTCGCATCTTGGGGCGACGCCCGGAGATCTCGGCCATCTGCTTGGTTTCGCTGCGCTCTCCGTGGGAGATCTCCGACGGAAGCGGATCGCACCTTGGGAAGAACTGCGAGTTCGGGGCTCGTCGCAGGCGCACGGCTGGCTCAACGCCTTCTGTTGCGGTCGCTTCGCGAACGCCGTGCCCCGCCCGGGCAAGAACAGGAGTCGTGACATTCTCCGTCACGTCGAAAGAGAGTTCGCGAACGCTCGTTCAGCGGGTCGGACCGTTCCACGGCACGAGTCTCGAACGCATCGAGACAGTGACGGCTGCCACTCGGGTCCGCTGAGCGTCGAGCGTGAATGGCAGCTGGCGCCGTTCACTACCCACCACGATGGTCAGCGTACCCGACACTGGACGTCGGTCACTGGAGCGCCGCACGACCTCGATGCCGTAATTACCCGACCTTGCTCCGCGCAGCGCCAACCCTTCGCCAGACGAACTGAGCACGTCGGTGGCGGTGATCACACTTCGAGTCGGCGCTCCCAGCCACGAAACGCGATAGCCGTCCGGGTGAACGATCACCAAGTCTAGGTCGTCGCCTGCGCCCGGCCACGTCCCTTGGACTCGAAAGTCGCCGCTCAAGCGCTCGTCATCGGAGTCCACCGTGTCGTGAAAACGCTCGGCCGCCGCGCGCGTCTTGGCGTCGATACTGGCGAGCAGAGACGAGTTGCCTGCGCGATCGCCGGTGTTGGTAGTGCAGCGCAAGGCTCGGGCGACGACCTTGGCGTCACCCGGGCTGTCCTGCGCCGAAGCCAACGCGTAGCGACAGCCGAGGCGGGCCTGTCCCGACCAGCGCAGCGCGCGCGCCAGGCGGAATCGAGCCGCTTGGTCTCCGGGACGCACGTCGACGACGCTCCCCAAGATGCGTATCGCGAGATCCCGATCGCCCCGCTGTGCGGCCAGATCGGCCTTTGCCGTCAAGGCATCGGGGTCGAGTGGGTCCTTCTCGGTCCATCGCCGCACCAGGTCGTCGGCGGAAGACAAATCGCCCGCCAGCAAGTACCCAGCGTAGAGCTGTTTGAGCGCATCACGACTGAGCGGGTTGTCGTCGAAGCGAAGTCGTCTTCGGTTCAGCTCGGCGCGGGAGATCGCCGGGGTACCGTCGCCGCTCGCCACGATCTTGCCGTGACGTTCCCAAATCCTGCGCATCGGAACCATGCGCCGCTGGCGAGGCGGCTCCCAGTCGTCGCGCGGGACGGGTCGCGGTGCCACCTCGAGCCGCGGCTCCTGCTCCGACGAGCCGCACTCCATCGAACACATCAGATCGCCGGGCGGACAATTGCACGCCACCGGACGCTTGGCTTTGGGCTTTGGCGCGAAAGGCGCGGACCTCTTCGGCGGCGGTGCATAGGCTCGGCTCGAAGGGCGCGACGCTCGGACCCCCGCGCCACTGCTGGACGACTTGTCGTTGGCTCCAATCGAGCCGAGGTCGGGCACACTCGCTTCGGCGTCGACGGACTCCCCGGCTTCAGTTTGTACGGCCTGCTGATCGCTGTCCCACGACGGCATGTCTCGCTTGTTGTCGATGCCGAACGCCTCGAACATCGCGGGGCTTTCGAGTACGAGCAACGACGTGAACCGGCTCGCCACGCCGAACCGTCGTGACAGCGAAACGACCCGCTCGCGAGCCGCTGGATCGACCGACTGCTCGAGATCGGCAATGGCGCCAGAGGCGAACACGCGAGGGACGAACGCGTTGCCCGCGCCAGAGGTCGCTTCGATCGAAACGTCGATGGTCTTCTCGAAAGGCTCTGCGCCGATCGTCCCGCGAATGGTCAGCGGACCGCGCACCTGGGCGGTGTGCATGCGGGCGGACACCAGCAACTGCCCCCCCGGCAAGACCGTCGGGAGTCGCGCGGGGGTCTGTTCACTCAAACCGGCCGGAAGCGACACAGTGACGTCTGACAGCGCCGCGCCGTAGGTCGCAGCGAGCACCGCGTAGGCGACGTCCCACGCTCCCCGCCCTGGAGCGTAGTCGACGACGACACCGCCACCGGCGCGGGCCAGCGTGCTCAGCGCTGCACGATCGACGCTGCTGCCGACGCCGACGGCCGACACTCGAACGTCAGGGCGCAGCAGACGCTCCATCGCGCCGCGAATGAACGCCGGCTGCACCTCACCCACGGTCGACGACCCATCGCCCACGTACACCACGTGCAGCTGTCGCCCGGACTCGCTCGCCGCCTTGGTCATCGCCACGGACGTCGCCTCGACGACATCGGATGCGCCCTCTGCCCGCAAGCCGCGGATGTACTCCCCCGCGCGTCGGGCCAACTCTGCACTCGGCACCTCGAAGCCGGGCGAGTACTCGTCGCACGTCGTGTCACAGTCGAGCACCAGAACCCGCGCGTTGCGGTCCAGTTCGGCGATCGTTCGCTCGACGACGGCGGCTGCACGGCGCAGCGGTTCACCGAACATCGAACGACTGCGATCGACGACGAAGACCACGGAGCGCTGGGCACGATCACTCGCGGCCGGCAAATTGGGTCGCAGCGCCAACAACGCGTAGCGCTCTCCATCGACGGGGGACTCGTAGGCCCAGGCACTGACCTCCGAGCGAGCGTCCGCGGGGACGAACTCCACCCAAACGTCACCGGCGGGAACGAAACCGCTGCGAGAGAACGAGTAGCGGAGCCGTTCTCCACCCAAACCCGATGCCGCACCGGGCTCGAGGTCGTAACTCCGGCTCGTCACTGCCCGGGCGTCACCTGGCAGGTTCAGCTCGAACGCAAAGTCCTCCACGCGTGTCGACCCCCCCGGATCGTGCGCCAACGGGTAGGTGTAGCTCATTGTTCCTGCCGCACGCGGCAGTTGCTGCGTGTAGGCGATCAGCACGCGCCGCTGCCCGCGCTTCGGTATCGGGAAGATCCGCAGTTCGAAGCGCCCCCCACTTTGCCACTCGAGCAGTGCGGGATCCTTCCACGGGCCTGGAACCCAGATGATCTCTTCCTTGGGGCGCGCAGCCTTGCGGTTGGCGTTGACGATGGCTCCACGCCAGATCGCTGCTGCCCGCTCTCGATCGACGAAGGCGCCTTCCTCCCAATGACCGTCGACCTCCAACGCCAGTCGCTCGATTTGTGCGTCGGGGGGCAACGGGAATCGCAGGATCCCCTCGAGCACGTCGTCGGTGTCGTTCGTGAACACCTCCTCGACCTCCGTGCGGGCAAAGCTGCCCTGCACGTCGACGCGAACGTGATGACGCGTGAGGCGCACTGCTCCCTTCTGCTCGGTGCTGCTTCCCGGCTTCTGAGCACGCAGTTCGCCCAAGCCACGCAACTGACCGTCACGGTCATCAGCCGCGAAGGCGCGCTCCCCCCAGGCAAACGATTCGCCGAAGGTACTGAGCACGTGGTCTTCCACTGCCGACCCGCGCTCGAGGCGGGCGCTGCGCCCTGCCCCCAGACGCAGTTGCCGTCCATCGGTCCCGCTCAGCGCCACTTCGCCCCGGCTGACCGAAACACGGGCGCCTGCTTCGTCGACTCGAATCGCGAACTTCGTGCCGAGCACCTCCACACTTCCCGTCGGAAGCGACACCACGAACGGCGTCTCCAACCCACGACGAACGTCGAAGATCGCCTCACCCCGGCGCAGCATCACCCGGCGCGGCTCGTCGGCATCCAGCACCAGCTCGCTCGCGCGGTCCAAGGTCACCTCGGTGTCGTCGTCGAATTGCAGCCGAGCGCGCGTCAGACCATCGCTGCGAAGGGCAGCACCGCCGTCCACTCGATCACCGTCAGTGACAGCGCGACAGTCGTCGCCACCGCTCGAACAGACCATCAAGCCGTCCGTGCTGCCGAACCGTGCCGCCACCTGCAGCACGCGGCCCGAGAGCGGCGCGACTGTCGTCGCAGCCACTCGCGGCCCGTTGCTGGCGACGTCCTGGCTCGGGCGGCGTGCGAACCACAACCCCAGCACCACGAAAGCCAGTGCCGCCGAAAGCAGCAGAGGTCCTCGCTTGCGAGTGAAGAAACGGCGAGCGCGGCCATCGGCCGGGGAAGCTTTGGGAGTTTCTTCACTCGCGATGGCAGAGCCCTGCTCGACGGGCGCAGATGCCTCGTCGCCCGCGGCAGCGTCTCGGGCCGAAGCGGACGGCTCCGGCGACGCCGAGTCGCCATCCCCCGAGGTAGATTCGGCGCTGGGCGGCGCGGCTTGCGCGGCTGCCGGCGCGTCAGCCACGCGCGTCATCAAGCGCTCGACGAAGTCCGAAGGGTGTCGATAATCTGCGGCGGCATCGCGAGCACACGCGACGCTTTGCTCCGTCTCGAAGGCCGCATCACGACACGCCTCGCAGTCGACCAAATGCTCCTGGATGGCGAGTTCATCCGCATCGCCCAGCACAGCCGTACAGTAGTCGTGTAGGGATTCTGCGACCTGCGCGCAATCGACGGCAAGTGCTTTCACATCATCCCCTGAAGCTTCTCGCTGGTCGTGGCTCATGCTTCCTCCTGTTCGGCGACTCGTTCACCTGACTGTGCAACCATGGCGCGCAACTGCTGCAAGCCCCGAGAGACTCGCTTGCGAACCGCCGCCTCATCCAAGTCGAACACCGCTCCGAGTTCGCGGTAGCTCAGCTCCCCGACGTAGCGCAGCAGCAGTGCTTCACGCTCGCTCGGACGCACTTTGGCCAGTGCCGCACGCGCCGCCGCGCCACGCTGGCGCAGTTGCATCCACTGCTCGCCCTGGGCGTCGGCGATGGTCGGCGTCAGCTGACGCACCGTGGGCTGGTGACGCTGAGCGCGACGCTTGGCTTCGAGCGCCTTGAGGCACTTCTTGCGGGCGATCCCGCACAACCAACTGCGCACCGACGACTCTGCACGGAAGCTGGAGAACGTTTGAAAAGCACTGAGCAAGGTGTCTTGCGCGAGTTCTTCGGCCTCCGCGGGATCGCCGACCATGGCGGCGCACAACCTCCCGAGCACCGCACCGTGCTGCTGGGCACACAACTCGATGGCCCGCGGGAAGTCCGCGCGGCGCAACGCTTCGTCGATCGACGCCGCCGCCTCGTCGACAGCTCGGTCAGCGGCAACAGAACCGTCGCTGGTCGCCTGCTCCGAGTCGTCACCGCTGACAGGTGAGTCTTCCGACACACTTGTGGGCGCGCCACTCGGATCTGCCCCCTTCATCTGCGCCGACGGCGCCTCGTTCAATTCGATCATGGTCTTGCTCCCACGCGGGTGTCCCGTTGCCCCAGCGTCTGCGACGCGAGACCTGACGCCAACGCCGCACCGCGCCTTGGCTTACACGGAATCGCGCGAGGTTTTGTGAAGGGCCACCGTGCTCCAGAGCGACACATCGAGCCCCCTGTTCCTCGACGCGCCCTTTCGTGACCGAGTCTCGCGAAGGAATGGCCACTAATCCGGCCCACTGGACTTTTCGACGGCAGCGGGAGCAGACCGAGGTTCGGAAATTCAGCGACCGCCCGCCACGTCGAGCAGCGCGCCGGTCACGTAGGACGCCTCGTCGCTGAGTAGCCAAACGATGGCAGCAGCGACTTCGTCGGCGCTGCCGGCTCGACCCTGCGGCATGGCTGCCCCCAAGCGTTGCGCCCGAAGCGGATCACCGGAGGTGGCGTGGATCTCCGTCTCGATCAACCCCGGTCGCACCGCGTTAACCCGAACCCCCTGCGGACCGAGCTCCTTCGCCAACCCGATGGTCAGTGTATCGAGCGCGGCTTTGGAACCCGCATAGTCGACGTATTCGTTGGGCGACCCGAGTCTGGACGCCGCCGACGAGAGGTTGACCAAAGCGCCCCCGGCCCCGCCTCGAGCCGTCGACAAGCGCCGAGCCGTCTCTCGCGCCACCAGGTAGGCGCCGAGGACGTTGACCGAGAACAAGTGCTCGAGTCGTTCGAACGTCATGTCGGCAAGTTGACTCAGCGGTGCGACGATTCCGGCGTTGTTCACGACACCACCAACCGGCCCCAGCTGCTGCTGGGCGACGTCGAACAAGCGGATGACGTCGACCTCACGGCACACGTCCACCTGCACGGCGATCGCCCTGCCCCCTCGTTCGACGATGTCAGCCGCAACCGCCTCGGCATCGTCGCGAGCCGAGCGGTAGCCGACGACGACCGCATCGCCTTTGGTGCCCAGCCGAAGCGATACGGCCTTGCCGATCCCGCGACTGCCACCGGTGACGACCACGACGCGCCCCGTCATCGGCCCTCCTCATCTCGCCTACCACTCGCGCGTGCACCGTGGCCAACTCGCCGTCCACCGTTTGCAAGGGTCGGGTCTCGCATTACCTGCCGAAGGGTAGTCACGTCGGGCAATATGCCCCAGCCCCGAGCCGTGCCGCAACCGAGCGACGCTTTTGGCTTTGACGCGAGTGAAGCTCTACGGGTGGGGACAAGACTCGGCGCTGGCGGCGATCTCGGAGCCGACGATGACACACGTCGCGCCTTCGTTCTGGCTCCAGCCGTCGCCGTCCTCGTCGACGAAGATCCCGGGACACGGCGGGTAGCACGCACCGTCGACGAGCATCCCAGCGACGGAGTCGTCGTAAGTGCAGCTCGGCGCTTCATCCGAAATCGTCGTGCCGCTCCTCACGCAGGCATGACCGTCGTCGGTGTTCCAGCCATCAGGTGTGCCGTCGAACTCGACGTCACCGCTGCAGATCGGCCAGCACCAATCGTCGACCAGTACTCCGTCCGTACCGAACGCGGTCTCGCCGGTCACGCCGGCGTCGGAGGCGGCCGGTTCATCGATCATCTCCGGCAACGGATCGGGGATCCAGGAGGAACCCGATGGACTGCCGTTCCTCCTCGAGTTGGGATCGTTCGTTTGCCCCATCCACGGCGAGGTGCCGCTGCCGGTCGGGATTGCTCGAGGCTGCTCCGTCGAACCGGCGTCGGAGGTGGAGTCCGACTTCGCCACCGGCCCATCCTGAACGGGCTTCGACGGGGGGCCCGAAACGCTCGGGTCCCGGCTCTCCTCGATGAAATAGGGGTCGGAAAAGCACGCCGCCGCAAACACGAGGCCCGAGATCACCGCGGGGATCGAGCGAATGCGGGAATGCAACCGAGGTGACATGAAGTAGCGAAGCGATCAGGCACGCGGCGCGGCGATGGCGCCCCGCAATGCCCACTGTGCACCACTACGGCGGAGGTGTCGAAAGCCCAAATCGAGCGCACATGCTGCCACCTAGCGGGCGAACTCAATTGGAACACCCCACCGTCTTCGACACGACCGGCGAGGCGCCCCGACGGTGTTTTTCCGAACCGCGACAAGTCGAACGTGTAGGTGATGGCAGCGAGATGTGAGCGCTCCGTGTCGCCGTCGGTTTCCTCCGTCGCGTGCCGCGCCGAAGCGGGCGAGCGTTTGCTCGGTGCGCTACGCTTGTGACAACGCGCGTGCAACCACCGATGACCGTCGAGCCGAGTCCTGATTCCGATAGAAGTAACGCTGAAACACTGTGTGGTTCCGATGAATCGGAACTGGACGGTTACCGCCCCTACCTCTCGGGAGAGGTAATTGGAGACCGCTACAAACTACAAACACAGATCGGACGCGGCGGCATGGGCGTCGTCTGGGTGGCCCATTCGTTGGTGCTCGGCATCGACGTCGCATTGAAGCTGATCCGCGCCGACAACGCGGCATCGGGATTGGCGTCACGCATGGCCCGCGAGGCCCACGCCGCGGCTCGTCTCGGCCATCCAGCGCTCGTGCGCATGTTCGATTTTGGTTGGACCAACCGCGGCGATCCGTTCTTGGTGATGGAGCTCGTGCAGGGCGACACACTGGCGCGCATCATCCGCAGAGACTCGACCATCCCGGCGATACGCGCCGTACAGATGCTGCTGCCAATCGCCGATGGCTTGCGGGTCGCCCACGAACGCTCCATCGTCCACCGCGACATCAAGCCGGACAACATCGTGCTGTCCGCGGACGCACTGGGAAGGCGTCAACCCAAACTGCTCGACTTCGGTATCGCCAAGGTCGAACAGAAAGGCGGCAGCTCCGCGAAGATCACGCAAATGGGCGCTGTATTGGGGAGCCCCGAATACATGTCGCCCGAACAGGCGCTGGGTCTGGAGGACATCGACGGGCGCACCGACGTCTGGTCCTTGTGCGTGGTGCTGTACGAGATGCTCACCGGTCGCGTTCCGTTCTGCAAGCCCAACTACAACGCGCTGATGTACGCGATCATCCACGAAGAGCCGGAACCCTCGAGCAAGTTGGGTGAAGCCGACGGCAGCCTCTGGGAAGTACTGAAGAAAGGCCTCGCCAAGGAGCGCGACGAGCGTTACGCCAACATGACCGAGCTGGGCGAAGCCTTCGCACTTTGGCTGTACGAACACGGCATCAAGGAAGACATTTCGGGCAACTCGGTGCGAGCGGTTTGGCTAGATCCGACGTCGTTCACCTCGACCCCTGCCCACAGTCCGAGATACGGCCAGGCGTCGTCGCCCCCGCCGCAAGCGGTTTCTCAGTCGGCGCGCACTCTGGAGCGGTCGCGAAGTCCGGCAGCACGCACGGCGAGCACCACCAGCCGTTTGACTGCGGACGCGAAACGGCGGCGCGTGGCTTTCGTCTCTGCCATCGCTGGGAGCCTGGCCGTCGGAGCCGTCGTGAGCAGCCTCGCATCGACGCGGCACTCGGCAACACCGCGGGGCGAACCGGCGTCGCTCGGCGCCGAAAGCGCGACCAAGCGCGACTCCGTCACTGCGAACACCGAAGCACCTGCGGTCGCAACCGCAGCTGATCCGACATCCTCCGCCGCTGAAGTCGATGAACTGACGGCTCCAGATGACAGCCATGGCGCTGGATCCGACACTCCCCCTGAGGCAACGCACCCGGGGAATGCACCCAGCTCAGCAGGCGCACGCGCAGAGCAAGCGATGAAGATCCAGGCGCAGGCAGCGACGCCAACCCTGGTGAACAACCCGCGCAACGCACAGCCGAAAGGAAAAATGCCACCGAGAAAGGCACGTCGTGACTTTGGCTTTTGATTTTTCTTCGCGGCTAGATCACACGCGAGCGGCAAGAGTGCCGTCGCTGGGCGATCTGCTCCGGTCGTGCTACCGCATTGGGGTGGTGTCCCATGGCTGAGAACGCGCGAGTATCGTCGCGCGCGAGCCCGCGGCCCGTTGCCTCGACGCGGCTCGCGGTGTCGAAGTGCGTCTGCCAGGCGCTACTCGCGCTGGCGGTGTTCGGTGGGGCGCTGCGCCCGACCGACGCTGTGGCTCAAACCACCGATACTGAGACGCGCACGGTCGCTCGGGACTTGGCATTGCAAGGCGCGGAGGCCTACGACGCCGGCGACTTCGCACTGGCGTTGGACCGCTTCGATCGAGCGGCGGCGTTGGTGACCGCTCCGACCATCACCCTCATGCAGGCGCGCTGTCTGGTTGCGCTGGGCCGCTGGCTCGAAGCCCTCGACCGTTATCACCAAGTCGCCCCAGATCAGTTGGGCCCCGACGCGCCCGACGCTTTCGTCCGAGCCAAGAGCGAAGCCAGCGAAGAAGCGCGATCACTCGAGGGGCGCGTGCCGCGGTTGGAGCTGCGGCTGCCCAGCGGAGAGCTGCCGCCAGACGTGACGGTGACCCTCGACGACAAACCCGTCCCCCCCGTCCTGCTCAACGTCGCGCGCCTGGTCGATCCAGGACAGCACACGGTGACGACGACACGCGAGGGCACAGAGCCGCGAGTCGTCCTGGCGTCTCTTGCAGAAGGTGAACAACAGGTCGTCACCCTCACGCTGCCCGAACCGATCGCCAAACCGGTCGCCGTCGCTCCGCCGCCCATCGTCCCCCCCCCGCAACGTGACGCAGCTCCTGCCGTCGAACACCGGGACGAACGAGCGCCGTGGCTCAAGCCGGTCGCTTTTGGCGTCGGCGGCGTCGGTGTGCTGGGCGCGGTCATTTCGGGTCTGAAGGCTCGCGGCGCACAAGCCGAACTCGACGAACAGTGCCACCCGGGTTGTCCCCAAGAGTTATCGGACACGCTGGAGCAGTACCGCCTGCAGCGAACGCTGTTCTACCTCAGCGCGGGCGTCGGAGCACTCGGCTTCGGGGCGGGTGCCTACCTCGTCCTGACCGAGGACGAGCAGGGCCGAGGTGTACGCGTGGGGTTGACGACCAAGGGGCTGCACGCCTCCGGGCGGTTCTGACGCCCGGGACGTTCGGCGCGACCACGGCGGGGCGTCCCCCGAAATGCGTGCTCAACCCTTCACGGCGTGGGAACCTGGTCGACGATGTCGAAGCCCCAGTTGACCATCGAGTACTGCCCCCGCTGTGGGTGGTTGCTGCGCGCGGCCTGGCTCGCCCAGGAGTTGCTCACGACGTTCAGCGACGACGTGTCGGCCGTCGCTCTGGCCCCCGCTCAGGAGTCCGGAAGATTCCAGATCCGCACCGATGAACACCTGTTGTGGTGTCGCAAGCGCGACGGTGGCTTCCCGCAACCGGCAGAACTCAAACGACGCGTTCGCGACGCGGTTTGCCCCGACAAACCGCTGGGGCACTCGGACAAGACGAGTAGCACTGAACGCCGGGAGTGAACCGCATCGCCGAAGCCGGAAACACTCCCAGCGAGGCGCGGCGCTCGTTCGACCTGAGGAGTGAACCACCAGAGAAGCGCCAAGACCGTCAAACACGTGAACAAGCTCTGGCGCCGAACTCGAGCCCCCCCATGACGCCAAAGCCGCCAACCCTTCGAAGGCAGGCGGACTCGGCGCTCATTTCGACGACATGTTGCCTCACCGGCTCTCGGGAACAGCCGTCGGGTCGTTCACTACTCGCCGCTGAGCTGCGGCGGCGGCTTGGCGGCATCGACGACTTGCGCTGGACCGCGACGGGCCGCTCGCGCGTCGGCCGTCGCTTCCGCAGCACGCAGCGGTCCGAAGATCAAGCGCTCTTGCTCTTCGTCGAGCTCGGCCAGAGCGGCGTTCGCGATGAGCGCGTTCACCGTTCGGATCCAACGGTTGCGCGCGTCGAAGATGCGCCCGGCGACGGTCGGAACTGAAGCCTGCAGCCTGGCTTTGGTCTCTTCCAGTTCGCCAAGCCGGTCCGCCGCGGCGAGCCAGCCTTCGACGGCATCGTGCAAGCTCTTTCCGCCGGGGAGCGGCAGCTCTCGCAATTGGCCGCGACTTTGGCTCGTCAGACGGCCACGCAGTAGAGCAGCAAAACCCGCTTGGCCGCGATAGGTGTTGTGAACGACCGCGCTCAAACCTTCCGGCATCAGCTCGTCGCGCAGCGCTAGGAGCGGTGTTCCGTCGTCGACCAGCAGTGCGACCTCCGTCAAGTAGCCGTAGACCCCACGGGCCAACGCGTCGTGCGTGGCATCGGTTGTCGCCGACAGTTGCGAGATCTCCTTGGCGAGCGGATCGTCCTGGGGCACGGCCGCGTGCAGTTCGGCATGAACCCCCTTCAGTTTCGGCAGCAGACCGCTCAGTTCCGCAACGGTCAGAATCGCCTGATGCGCTGGGTTGGTCTCATCCACCCACGCCGCGGACACAGGCTCCATTTCCTCAATCGTCAATCCCTTCAACGCCATGATGCGTCCTCCTCACATGGGTCGCGCCAGCGTCACTGAGTATTCCTACCCAGCATCGAGACACGACTCGTTTCGATCTACGAACCGCGCCCCGACGCGCGGCCTCGGCCTGATAACCTGCAACACACTTGATCACAACCACAAAAGAATCAAAACGTCGACCCGACGACAGCAATGCTCTTGCCGGCAGTCTAATACTCGCCCCCTCGCGCCGCGCACCGCTCGATGAAGCGGCGCAACACTCCGACACCCGAGCGCGGAAGTTTCTCCGAAACCCGATCACCCGACGCGGCGCATCGTCCACTTCACGAGCACGCACCCTCGTGAGCTGTCAACTTCGAGTCGCCGGAAGTCGCCTTCGGCAGACGCCCGGGCTCGGCCCCACTGCGACCCACGGCTCGTCCTCGGTCGCTCGCTGCCGAGGACGACGTTCGACGAACCGTTTCGCCCTCGCTCGCACTCGGCGATGCGAGCTGCGAGCGCCCTTCGCACCCGCTCCAGCGCTGCATTCCCGAACCCCAACCGCTTCACCCTCGCCCGCCTGCGCCCCTCACGGCTCCACAATCATTTCGCCCCCGCTGCCCTGCGCCCCCTGACGGCTCCAACCGTTCCGTCCCCGCTGCTCTGCGCCCCCCGACGAATCCAAACCATTTGCCGCGCGCTCGAGAGCGACCGAGAATTGATTGCGCCGCAAGCGCGGCAACCAGCCAGCGGATTACCAACGGTTCAGAATCGACGCGCGCCGCTCACGGGCGGGGGCGATTGGTTGGGGTTGTTGTGTGACGGGGGAACGTGGGCGGCCGGGTACAACGGGAGATCGCTGCGCACGCGATTGGGCTGCCCGAACGTCTCCATTCTGCATCCGCTGACGTCCCGGGAGGCGGTTCGCTTGGACTCACGGCGGTTGAAGGGCCTGCCAGCTTACGCGCGCTTCCAGGTACCGTCGTCGGGGCACCGCCTCGGCTGGCGCACGTGCCGATGACTTGGGACGAGGTTTGGACCCAAATGGTAAACGCCGAGATCCGTTTCCGTTCGACCATGTGGGCAAACGGTCGTTGCGTAGTGCTGTTTCAACGCCCCACCAGCTCCAACGTTCGCCAGTTCGCCTTGACCAAACGTGAGTTGCTCGTCCTTCACCGGACCCTCGTTGGAGACAGTCAGAAGGAAATCGCCGCCGCCCAGGGTCTGCCGGCCTCGACTATCGGCGCCTCCCTCAAGTCCGCGATGCTCAAGCTCGGCTTCGCGAGCCAGCGCCACACGGCGCCAATCGCCGCATTGATCTGGAGCCACGATCCAGCACACGGCGCGCGCCCGTATCCCCAAGTGTACAGTGTCGCCCAAGGTGAGTCGGTTCTCGCTGCGACCCACGAAGTCGAATGGTCGCGCGTCCCTCAACTGACGCCGAGCGCTCTCGAGATCATTCGACTGCTCATCCAGGGCAAGCCGAACCAAGAGATCGCGCGCATACGACGCACGTCGCTACACACCGTCGAAAACCAGGTTCACAGTCTGCTGAAGACGGCGGGCGCCCGTAGTCGGTTTGACCTGATGAGGTATCTGTTTGCACCTCGCAGTGCCTGATCGAGCATACCCTTGCCGTACCGGCTATCGGACTATCTCGGAGCAAGCGTAGTGTGCAGCGCTCGCTCGATACCTATCCTCACGTGCAGCGGATTCGACAGTACTTGCGAACCACCCAGCGACCGCACCCCAGCACTACTGGCAGTAACTTGACCCTGTTGCCCGGATAGACGTTTCGAGTTACTTCGGTGAGGCATGTCGTTGGTGCAGTACGGGCAGCGGGGTAACCAGCGGGTGAGGAAGAGAGCGATGGCGAGCCGCGCGCTAACGAAGGAGTCTGCGAAGTGGCGTTCAGGCCTCAATGTAGAGCGCGTCGTCGCCACCGGTCGACGCTCGGCGACCTCAGCCCTCACGAATTCGAACGACGTGCACAAGTCGCTGAGTTGGCGGCCTCACCCAACCGTCCAAGAAGCCGGGGCAATTCCACCCCCCACCTCCCACGATCTCAAAGCCACCGGCGTTACCTGGATGGCAGTGCGAGAGGATGACCCGCTGAAGCCCCAAACCCGTGCAGGCCATCGCACCTGCGGCACGACGCAAGGGTACATGCGCTTCACGGAGTCTCTGCGACAGGTGTTCGGAGCCCCTTTCCGCCGCAGTCATGGCCCCAAACCGATCCGCTTGATCGGCTTGGACGTCCAGCAGCGGGGCTGCAGCGGAGAGGGCGGGATTCGAACCCGCGGTAGGTTGCCCTACGCCCGCTTAGCAAGCGGGTACCATCGGCCTCTCGGTCACCTCTCCGGGTTTTCGAGACCACGCAAAGTACCCAGATGCATCCAGCCGTCAAGGGCTTCCGCCCGATTCACCACGAATCGGCGTGCCTTCCGGGCCGCCGTCACGGAGTAGATACCCGATCCCCCCGGCGCGGTCCCGTCGTGCGAACGAGCGTTAGCTTCGGTCAGCGGCTGTCGAACGCGTACGGCACGATGGTCAGGACACGTTCCCCGCGGAGCATGGGGCTGAGGCCCTGGGCCACGCTTTCGAAGTGTGACGGCAGCATCTGGAGCCACGCTGGCCGAGCGGCCTGGAGTTGTCGCAGCGCCATTTGGACCTCGTCCGGATCCGAGTCCTCGTCGAGCCCGAGCATCGTCAGCAGCGATGCCGTCGGGCCCTCGACGCTCACCGGGGCGTCGGGTGGTAACCCCGCACGTTGTTTGGCGTCGGCCACGGCTGCGGCGAGACCGCCGAACTCGTCGACCAGGCCGCGCTCCTTGCCCTGGGTGCCGGTCCAGATCCGCCCCTCGGCGCTGACACGCACCTTTTCCTCGGGCATGCCCCGCCCCTCGACCACGCGCGAGATGAACAGGTCGTAAACGGCTTCCATCTGTTGTTGCACGCGCTGCCGAGTCGGCTCGTCCCACTCGGTGAGCACACTGCCATAAGCCGCGCGGGCTCCGGCGTCTGGCGCTTCTTTGTTGGCGGTGAAGGTGTAAGAACTGACGCCGAGTTCATCCAGAGCTTCGCCGAGCACGATCTTGCCCCCCACGACGCCGATCGATCCGACGATGCTCGTCTGTTCGGCAAAGATCGTGTTCGCGGCGCTGGCCAGGTAGTAGCCGCCGCTCGCGGCCATGTTGCCGACAGACGCGACCAGCGGCTTCTTCTCGCGCAGTTGCATCAGCTCGTGCCAGAGCAAGTCACTGGCCAACGCCGAGCCTCCCGGCGAGTCGAGACGCAGCACGACGGCTTTGACGGCATCGTCGTTCTTCAAGTCTCGGATCAGCTTGGTCCAGCGGTCGGCGGAGATGCCTTCGTCCGACGTACCGCTCTGCTCCATGCTGATGCCACCGGCAGCGGGCAGAATCGCGACGTGCGGCTGGTGCGTTCCCTTTTCGCCGCCAGTGATGGCGCGCACGACTTCGGCGATGTCCAGCGCCGCGCCGCGACGGCCTATGGCGCCGAAAGCCGACTCGTACTCGTCGCGTTCGGTCAGCTCTTCGAGTCGCTTGCGCGCCTCTTGCTCGTAGCCGATGGCGTCGACGAGACCGGCGCCCACGGCGGCTTTGGCAATCCACGGGCCGTTTTCGATGGCTTGGCTCGCTCGCGGCTCCTTGCGATGCTCCTTGACCCCCGCCACCCAGGCCGCCCGAATCGAACCGAGCACCGCTTCCATGCTCTCTTTGGCGGCGTCGCTGGGTCCGTCTTGAGTGATGTTCTCCGCCGCCGCCTTGTAGCGACCGACGTGAAGGAAGTCCGCCTTGATGTGCAGCTTGTCGAGCAAACGCTTGAGGTAAACGGTCTGGCCGGCGATGCCCACGGTGTCGACGTTGCCCGCGGGGCTGAGCCAGATCTCGTCACAGGCAGAGGCCGCCAGCCACATCGAGGCATTGGAATATCCGTCGGCGTGGCAGATCACGTGTCTGCCGTCGCCGCGCAGGGCGAACAGCAAACGACCGAGCTCTTCGGTCTGGGCCCAATTGAACGAATGAGAGCCGAAACGCACGAAGTAGCCGGGCGCGGGCTGCTCCTTGGCCGTGCTCAGTGCGTCGACCAAGCCCGCGAAGGTTCGCTCGGGTGGCAGCGGAAACCACCCACCGGCGGCGGTGGACTCGGGCGCGTCACCGGTCAAGTCGACGACGACCAGCTTCTGCTGACTGCCGAGACTGCCCAGCGGTCGCTCGTGTTCGAACACCTTCGGTCGTCCGTCGCAACCGGCCGCAGCGAGCGCGGCGAGCAGCGCGACGTAGCGGCCGCGGGCACGCGCCGCGGCGGCGACCCGACTCGCAAAGGTGCCGACGACAGTCACTCGCCCTCGTCCGGCGGCGAAGCGGGCTTGGGGGCTTCGGGCTTGGCAGCTTCGGGCTTGGCTGGCGCCTCGTCCTTCTTTGGCGGCTCATCCTTCGGCTTCGCCGGCTCGGGCGTGGACTTCGCTTCCTCCGAACCTTCGTCGGCCGGTTTCGGATCGGCCGCCTTGGGCTCCGACGGCGAGTCCCCCGCGGCTTTCTCCTCGTCGCCCCCCTCGTCACCACCAGGAGCGGGTGCGGCCGGCGCCCCGCCGAACTCGGCAATTCGCCGCTGGGCGTGAGAGTAGAACGCGGTGCCTGCAGGTACTTTGCGGTACAACAACACGGCGCCTTCTTTCGCTCCCATCAACCAACGGACGTCGGCGCCGCCGACCAGCGCGGCCAAGTGGTTCGGGCTGCGGGACAACACCTGGTCGAAATAGTTCTTGGCCTCGGGGTAGTTGCCCTGAAGCCGAGCGATGGCGCCCAAGCCGGCCAAGGCATTGGCATTGCCGGGATTGGCTCCCAAGACCTTCTTGTAGAACCCCACGGCCCCCGCCAGATCGCCGGAGCGCCGGGCGGCACCGGCCTGGTCCAGCCACAGCCAAACTGGTGACTGCGAGCCCTGGCTGCCCGCGGGCTTCTCCGCACCTTCGACGATCGAATCGTCCGACTCTTCTTCGTCGGCCGCCTCTTCGCCGGCGGCCAGGGTGTTGACGAACTCCGTGAGATCGGCGGACAGCGGGTGGTCGGCATCGGCTTCGACCAGCTTGCTCAACTCTGCTTTGGCTGCCTCGAGATCGCCGGATACGGCCAAAGCATAGACCAGCGCGGAGCGCGCACGCCCCAAGCCGCGCTCGGATACCAACGCCGTCTTCAAGCGTTCCACGACCGTGGCCCAAGCGGGAGTGCTCTGCCCCAGGTCGAGCATGGCCAACACGTAAGCCGCGTGGGGATCCGTGCCGTCGAACGACGAGCTCTCGACCAGCTCTCGCGCCTTGTCGAACTCGTTGCGGATCCGCAACACGTCCGTCTCGACCAGCGCTTTGCGCGTGGCCATGGCCGCGCCCGGCGAAAACGCCGCCAGCGCCTCGTTCATCTTTACCACATAGCCATCCATGGCCTGCTTGGCGTTGGCGCGGTGTTCCGCCGCGTTCTCTGGCAAGACCTTCAACCGCAGCCACTCGAAATCCGCTTGCACGACCGGCAATTGCACCACTGCCAGCTGCACGCGCGGATCTTTGTCGGCGAGCGCCTTGGCCTGGTCGAATTGCACGGTGGCGCCAGCGATGTCGCCGTCGCGGAAGGCCTCCCAGCCAGTGTTGAGGATCTCGTCGACGCGCGGATCGGATTCGGCCTCGCCGCGGTGAATGAACTGCGCGACGTAGTCTTTGCCCACCGTTCCGGCGAGCAATGCCAAGCCGCCGACCAAGACGAAACCGATGACCCAACGCAAGGATCCGGTGCGTCGCGGCGGCGGCGGTACAGACAGTGGCGATGGCGGACGCGCACTGGGAACCGGTACACTTGCCGCCTGTGGGGCGTTGCTCGGCGGCATGTGTTGAGGTTCCGCCGGAGGCGGGACCGACGCGAACTGCACCGCCGAAGCGGGCAACGCCGCGGACGGCGTGGGTCGTTCACTCTGTCGAGTCGCGTCCGCCGACTCGACGGGTTGAGAGTCGGGCCCAGGCACCGTCGGTGTCTTGATGGTCGCGGGGGCCGGCGGGGGCGGCGTGGCCGGCTCGGTTGCGGCAGCGGTCGGTTGCGCCGACGTCCACGTCGCGGCGAGCGCCTCGTTGCGGGGCTGCGGCTGCGGCGGCCCATCCGGCGGCGGCGGCCGGAACGTCGAGAACGACGCAGACTTGCGATCCTCCGACGAGAACGATTCGTACGACCCCTCGGTCGTCGACGCATTCGTCGCGGTCGGGGTGCGAGCGGTACCGGCGCGCGGGCTGCCGAGCGGCGTGTCGGCACGACGTGCCGCGACCCGTGTCGTCGTCGGGGGCATGGTCGGTACGGGCGGCCCGGCAGGCAAATCCGCGACGGCGCTGCGCTGGGTGCGGTCGAGACCCGCGCCGAAGCCTTTGCCCACCCTGGCGGCATCGAGTTTGCCGGCATCGAGCCCGCCGGGCGTGGTCGCCCCGGGTCGGGGAATGGTGTGAACCCGCTGCGTTCCGCCCGGGAGTTTCGCCGACGTCCTCGGCGCCGGTGGAGGCACCGCCGGCGCGCGACGTGGCGGCGGCTTGACACCGGGTGCCTTGGGCACACCGTCGGGGACACCCACCCCCATCAGCGTATGGCCTTGCGGGGCTAGCCGGGTGTTCTTGCGACGGAACAGAGCCTCGAGCTCCGCGACGTCGCCGAGCCGGCGCAATGGACCGCCGTCTCGCGACAGCTGATCGTCGATCCCGACCTGGTCTTCATCGATCGCTCGCCGCAGATCGCGCAGCGACTGGAACACCATCGTCCCGCCGTCCTGCAGGCGCACTTCCCAGCGTTCTCCGCGGGGTTGTAGGCCACGCGGGGGACGAACCCGAAACTGATAGCCACAGTTGGTGCATTTGACCGTCGTGCCTCGCTCGGAGAGCAACGCATCGTCGAATTCGTACTCAGTTTCGCAACGACCGCAAACGACAAGCATGACCGCAACGCACTAGGCGGGGGGGCGTGGTAGACTCGCGCAAGCTAGCACGCCTGCAGGCCCGTGACCCATTCTCGGGTTTGTCACAACTCGGATCAGGCCGCCCGCTCAAAAAACGCTTAGTGATGTCGGCGCTCTTTCTCTCTTCATCGACTCCCCGAGACGGACGCTCAGCGGCGCGACGCCTCGGCATGCGCAACGTTCGGACGAAGCGAGGCCGCGGCGTGGGGTGGCTGCGTTGGAGTTGGCCGATGGCACTGCTGCCCGTGCTGTTGGGTTGTCCGATGTACGGCAGCACGGATTGCCGCGACGACCGGCGCGCGTGCGCCGCCGGCTTGACCTGTGACCTGAGGACCGGGTTGTGCGTCACCGTGGAACGTTCGGCAGCCGGCGAACGCTGCGACGCTCCCGAGCAATGTGCCGAGGGCACGACCTGCGGCGACGACGGTCGCTGCCACTCGGGCTCCTGTGCCCTGCACGAGTGCGTCACTGGCTATCAGTGCGAGGTCGTCGATGGCGGCCACACGTGTGTTAGCGACGCACAGTGAATCCACTGAAACGCGGACCGCGAGCCGCAGGGTGATGCGCCGACTGATGACGTCCACCGCCGCCCCACACAAAACAAACCGGAAACATCCGAGGCGGGTCGCGCCCGCGCCGGACGCGCGCGCTCCCGTCGGACGAGGCCGCACTTGCTGGTCGCGCAGATGCGAGACACTTATCTAATCGCGCGGAAGGCGACGCGCCTCGTCGCGATCGACTCCGCGCGAAGTGCAATCAGGCCGCAACGGCCCCAACGCCGCTCATCGAACCAGCCGCAAGTACGGCCGCTCGGAAGGACGCAAGCGCTGTTCACCTTCGCTGCCGACGCTGTGGCCCCCGCTGCCGTCGGCCGAGCGCTCGCTGACTTCGTCGAGGTGAACCTCGGGACGCACGCCCGACGTACTCGTGTCGTCGACGGATGGGACGGAAAGCGGAGCCACCGACTCCGAAGCCACCGACTCCGAAGCAGACGACGGCGATGGTCGCAAACTGTCACGCCGCTCCTGTTGGCGATCACCGGAGGGCACGGCGTGCAGCCGTGCACCGGGCATCGCACCACCCAACGAACGGGTCTGCGCTGCGACCTCGGGTGGAATGTCTTCAGGCCAAACCATGCCTCGACCATCTTCACCGACCAGCGCGTAGACAGCGTGCCATGGCACGAAGCAGTAGTGCGGCGAACGATTGAAGCTCAGCGTGCAGGCGACTGCGTCTTCGGTCACCTCCAAGTCGGGAATGCGCACCGCCATGTTCAAACCGACTTGCAACACGAGCTGTGGTTGCTTCTTGAACCAAGCTGGAACCAACACATCGGTATGCCTCGGGTCCAAGTGGATGAACATCGATGCGCGCTCGAGCAGAGCGAGAGCAACATCCTTCTTGGGTGGCAACAACGACGGCATTGCTGGGTTACCTACATCAATCGACCAGCGGGCGCTAGCCACTGACTGCAACAGCGCGCGCGGTTGGCCCCGGGCACGGAAGAAATGGTCCAAATCCTTCGCGTTCCGGCCCGTAACGGCCTAGTTATATCGTCGCGAATCGGTACAGGTTCTTGCACGTTCGCTAAAAACGGGACAATCCCAAGCCAATATCGTGAAACGGCACGGCAACTGCAGTCGATCGCCAAGCGAGGAACTGCCTTCGTGGATTCGAGTCTGCCTTCGATGATTGACAAGCGCACGATTCTCGTTGTGGAGGATGAGCCGGCGATTGCCGAATCCGTTTCATACGCGCTGCGTCGAGAAGGCTTCGTAACCGACATCGCTCCTACGTATCGAAGTGCGTGCGAGAAACTATCCGACGCGCGCCTCGTAGTATTGGACTTGATGTTGCCCGATGGCAATGGCTTGGACGTCATTGCCGCGCTGCGACAACAGGCGCAACCAGCTGCCGTGATCGTGCTGTCTAGCCGCGACTCGGAAACAGACCGAATCGCCGCCCTCGAAGGCGGTGCGGACGACTACGTCACCAAACCGTTCTCACCGCGCGAAGTGGTCGCGAGGGTGCGCGCCGTGCTGCGCCGCACCGAAGAGTCGAAACGTCCTCCGCCGGTAACCAGCCCGCTGCGTACGAATGCCACGACGCGACGCGCGCACTACCTCTCGACGGAATTGGAACTGACGCGCGTCGAGTTCGATCTGTTGGCACAGCTCGTCGAAGAACCCGGTCGAGTGCTGGGCCGCCACGAACTGATCGATCGAGTATGGGGCGATGGCTTCGCGATCACCGACCGCACCATCGACAGTCACATCAAGTCGTTGCGACGAAAAGTGGTCGGCGCTGGCGGTTCGGCGCGGTTGATAGAAACCGTGCGTGGCGTGGGTTACCGCGTGCAGCTCGACTCGGACGCTCGGGATGACGATCCGTCATGATCCGGCTGTTGGTCGTCGCCAGCGCCAGCATCGGCCTGATCTTGCTGGTCGGCTTCATCTCCACACGCCTGGTTCGAAGCCGCAGCCGCGGCTTGTCCATTCGGCTGCAAGTGTTCATCGCCTTGGCATCCATCGTCGGCGCCTTCGCGTTGGGGCTGGGGGTGATGGTGTTGGACCGCATCGACGCGCGCGCACAACGCTTCGGAGGGACCGCAGCAGCCGAGCAGGCCGAACTCGTCGCGCAGTTGGTCGGCTCCGAAATGACGGCCCACGCCACCGACCTCGGGCAGATCGCCGCCAGCTTGACCAACGGCGGGACCCCCGCCGCGCTCGACGGCGTGGAACTCATCGACCGCGACGGACGTACGGTGTTTCGCGGGCACCGCTCCCAACGCAAGCGCGGCGAAACCACCATCGAAGCCGAGGCCCCAATCGTCGAGGCCGGCGATCAGCTGGGGCTGGTGCGTGTCACCAAAACCACCTTGCAGGTCGAAGGCATGCTGCGCGATTTCGCGCCGACAATCCTGGTGATCAGCCTGGTGCTCGGCGCAGCAGCCGCGCTGTCCGCGGCATGGATCGGCCGAACCATCGCCGGGCCGATCGAGGCCCTCTCTCGTTTTAGCGAGCGCGTTGCCAGCGGCGACCACCGCGCCCTGGCCCCTGCGGTGTTCAACGGCCGCGAAGTGACACGACTGACCCAATCGCTCGACAGCATGCGGCGTCAACTCGAGGGACGACCATTCGTGGAAACCTTTGCCGCGGATCTCTCCCACGAGCTGAAGAACCCAGTCGCGGCAATTCGCGCCAGCGCCGAGGTGCTCGACGACAGCGCGCTCGACGAACCGCAGGAGGCCCGACGCTTCGTGCGCCGCATTCGCGAAGCCGTCGCCCGCATCGAACGGTTGTTGTCCGAATTGCTGAACCTGGCGCAGGTCGAAGCGCGCGGAGTCGCAAACTTCGAACCGGTGCAGCTATCCGAACTGTTGAACCACGTCGTGCAGTCCCTCGACTCGCGTTCGCGCGTGTCGGTGGTGCTGGACCCTACCTGCAAGGTGCGCGGTGACCCGACGTGGCTCACGCGCGCCATCAGCAACTTGATCGACAACGCGCTGCTGCACAGCGATGGCCAGGTGAAGGTGACGCTGCAGCTGGCAGGCAGCGACGTCGTGCTGAGCGTGACGAACCCCGGAGCGATCCAACAGCACACCAAGGAGCGCATCTTCGGACGCTTCGTGACTACGCGAGCCGACAAAGGTGGAACCGGTCTGGGGCTCGCGATCGTGCGCGCCGTCGCCGAAGCGCACCGGGGGCAGGTCGAACTGACTTGCGCCGGGCCGCAGCAGGTCGAGTTTCAACTGCGGTTTCCTGCGGCGTGAGCGTCAGTTGAGCGCGGGCAACACCGCGATCCGCTCCAGGTAGCGAGCGATCGCTTGAAGCTCCCCGCCGTACAGTTCACCGCCGACTTTCGACCTCGGGTTGATCTTCAACGCGCCCAGGCGGCGTGCACGTGCGGCGGCAACCAAGCGCACACCGCTGATCACCAGGTACGGCTGACGCTGCTGACGCAGTTCGTCGAGCGACTTCAAGTCGGTACATACCGCCCAGACGACGGCACCCTGGAGTTGCTCAGGCCACGGGTCGACCTCCAGCCCGTGGCCTGGGGACGGGCTGACGCGCAGAGGCAGATAGAACGAACCGTTCACCAGACTCTCGTAAACCCTGCGCCGCGATTCATCGTCTTTGGCCTTGACCAATGCGCGTATGCTTTCGAGCATGCTCTCGGGATCCGGCAGCGGTTCGCGTTCGATGCACACCGTGTAGGGTCGCCCCTCGACGCGCGACAGGTCGCTGAGCGCGCGTTCGACGGCGTCTGCCGCATTGCGAAGACCGGAGCGCCCCGTACCCAGTCCCTTGCGCCGAAAGTGCGGGTCGTGCCCGTGCCGCTCGAACCCCGCCGCACGCAACACCCCCTGCAACGCGGCGGCCTCCTCGGCAGACAGCGCAACCAAGTTGTCAGCGGGCACACACACGACGAACCCGCGCTCGGGCAAGTGGTAAGCTTCGACCCGCCACAGCGCCAGCTGGGCGACCACGCGATACTCCGCTTGCTGGCCACGCACCGGCAGCGCCCCGGGACGGCCCGCTGGCGACGGCTCGGGCTTGCCGAACCGTTCGACGAACGCCTCGAGGTGAGCCTCCAACGTCTGCCGGGGAGACGGCGACGAACTGCCGCGAAGCCCTGCAAAAAGATCTCTCAGACCCATCATCGTGACGGCGCCAACCCTACCACCGCAAGCGGCGATGGGTTCGATTGACGCAACAAATCACGACCGTCGCCACCAGTCACGGAGCGCCAGCGGCGAACTGCGGCCCGTCGGACTCGACACGCCTCCGATCGGGCAGTCGGGTGGCGGCAGGCCGGAAGCGGCAATCAGGTCGATTGCCGCGACAAATCAACTATCTGGCGCGCGGAGCTGCGAGCGAGCCAACGCCGGGGGCGGCCGTTCACAGGTGCAGGTGGCCGTCGCAAATCATGATCGCCGTACCGCCCATGCGCACCGCCACGGCGTTCGAGCCGCGCTTTTCGACGCGGACACGCAACAGGCTTCGCCGGAACTCGCCGGCACCGCGCTCTGCGTCAAAGCGGTGCTCCGGGCCCTGCAACTCGCACAGGTAGCCGGCGAACGACGGAATCGACGAACCGATCGGGGGGTCCTCGTTGACGCCGATGTTCGGGCCGAGCAGGCGGCAGTGATAGCCCGACGAGTCGAATTCAGTCTCCGTGCTGAACAGCAGCGCCTCGTGGGACAACGACGCGGGAGCAGAGGATTCCGACCACGCCTTGTAGTCGAACTTGGCGCGCCGCACTGCGGCGAAGGAACGTACGGGAACGATCAGGTAGGGGTGCTCGGTGGCGACGACCATGGGATGAAAACCGGGAGCTCCCAGATCCGAGGCATTGAGGCTGAAGATCTGTGCGAGCTCGTGATCGGGTGGGGTGAATCGATCGATCGAGTAAGTCGACTCCCTCCCAAATTCGACGAAGCGCCGCTGACCTTCGATCCAACTGACGGTCACCCGCAGAGTCCCGACGGTCTCCTCGAAGACGAAACTCATCGAATCGCCGTTTTCGACGACGCCCGGGTGATCGCCGGCGATGTCGCCGATGGTCGAAAGCACGTGCGCCGCGGCCAACGTCGGGTGACCGGCGAACGGCAACTCCCCGAAGGGCGTGAAGATCCTCAAGCGCTTGGCATTTTGGGGGTTGAGCGCGGGAAAGACGAAGACCGTTTCCGAGAGATTGAACTCCCGGGCAATCTTGCGCATCAGCGTGTCGTTCAACCCACGGGCATCCGGCAGTACTGCGATCTGAGCTCCTTCGAAAGCGCGGTCGGTAAAAGCATCGACGGTGTAGTAGCGGTATCTCATGTTGTTTCGGGTATGGGTCAGCTGGGGATTGAGCCGGGGAAAGTTATCACCCGAGCATTTCCCGGAGGTTTCTTACTGAGAAGCTCGCGTGAGGTGGCGGCGCCTGGAGTCGGCGCAACGTTTGCACCAGCGATGAAACGACACGAGTCTTTTTCCCGCGTTCTCGCCGAGACGGCGCGAAACGGGCACGCTGGCCCACCCCGTCCGCGGCGCACCACGGCCACCCGACCTTGGTCGTCATCGAAAACGAGTCGCAAGGAAACGGCCTCGAGGGGGCGTCCGCACATCCCACGCTGAGGCGAGCCCCAGCCCGCGGCGCGCCGCGCTGCTGCAACGGCACGGTCCATGCAGATTCGGAGGCCATGCAGCGACCGTTCTCCTCGCAGCTGTCCGGCCTGCCTCGGTGGGTCGTGATGGCGAGCAGTTTGATGTCAGCGTCGTTCGGCGGCGCGTGCGGCCCGAGTTCCCCGCCCGTGCCCCCACCACGCGCCGCGGTCGTGGCCCAACGCCCTTCCGGCGCATCGCAGAGTCTCACCGGCGAGGTGCTGGGGGTCGATCGCACGCCGGTCGAAGAGCAGAACAATCTGACGTTGCGCCTGCGACTGACTCCCGGGGACAGTCGCACCGTTGCGGTAGATCTGGGCCCGGGTTGGTCCTTCGACGAGCAGGGCCTGCACTTCGAAATGAACGAGCACCTCGTGGTGTACGGCCAACAGCGCGTCGAGGATGGCCAGACCATCGTCGTCGCACACGAGCTCGAGAAGTCAGGAACGACGTTTCGACGCGACCCCGAGACCGGACGCTGGGAGGTCGTCGATGCCCCACCCGCCGACGCAGCCGACGGCGCAGACCAGGCGCCCTCAAGCCCCACAGCGCCATGACGCACCTCCCGGCGGCGCGCGTTCGCTCGAACGTGCGCACGCGGTGCTTGCCTCCCCTCCGGCCGGGGGACTGCCACACCTGGTGTGGCAGCCGTGGCAACTGACACCGTCCGATGGCGGACAATCGCGACACAACTCGGCACACGGGCACCCAACTCGGACATTCGAAACCCACCGCCGCCCCGCCGCGCCGGCTGGCTACCGGCCCGGAAAACGGAGTCTCGCGAGACGCATAATCATAAGTAATTGCTATGGTTTAATCCCTTGAAGTCGGCGATTGAGGCGATGGAATCAAGATATCCCAAGACGGCCACCAATCCACGGGCTGGATCCCGAAGCGGCG
>QJWJ01000405.1 GCA_003235365.1 Deltaproteobacteria bacterium | reverse complement strand
GAGATGGGACTCGGCTACAACTTCACCCAACGAGGCATGCGGCGGACGTTCAACGATCTGGCGCGCGCTGCGAAGGTGGAGCAGCTCATCACCAAGAGCATCTCGGGTCACGCCACAGACCGCATGGTCGAGCACTACAGCACTGTCAGCGGTGCTGAGCAGCGCGAGAGCATCGCCAAAGTGGTGGGCTTGTTCGACAGGAAGGTGGCCTGAGATGGCGCCGTTTTCGGAGCACCACTGGGTACCCAAAACGCCGTCGATTCGGGGTCACTTCGAAGGGCCAGGTGGTGCTCCAAGTGGTGCTCCACGTATGGCAAGTGGTGCTCCAACGAAAAAAGCCAGCTCTTGGCTGGCTTTCAACGTCTCTGAATCGTTCAGACTTTTTAGAGCGGGAGAAGGGATTCGAACCCTCGACGTCAACCTTGGCAAGGTTGCACTCTACCACTGAGTTACTCCCGCGGAAGGGAGCGAAGAGGTAGCCTTTGCCGGGGGAAGTGTCAAGCGTTCAGGCGGGACTTTTTGCAGGGGTCGCAGACTGGCCGTCCGCGTAGTGGCTACGGGGCCAAGTCGTTGAAAGAACAGCGCGAATCAGCCTGCGGGGGAAGCCGGGACGAGCCTGAGGAAGGCCTCGAACACGAGGTGACCGTGTTCGTCCGTCTCGGGGTGCCATTCGACGCCGAAGCACAGGCCGCGTTCGATGGCTTCGACGACGCCATCGTCGCTGTGGGCGGTGACCGTGAAGCCGGGGGCGACCGTGGCGACGGCTTGGCCGTGGCTCGAGTTGATGGTGGTGGAGTGGGGCAAGCGCGCGAGCAGGACGCCGCCGCCAGCTACCAGCCGCAGGCCGTGTTGGGTGACGGTGCCGCTGCCGCCGTGGGGCAGGGCGGCGCCGGGGTGCTCGTCGGCGACGGAGCGGTATAGAGTGCCGCCGAAGTGCAGGTTCAGCAGCTGCATGCCGTAGCAGATGCCGAGCAGGGGGAGGCTTCGGGCAACGCAGGCGTCGATGAGCTGGCGCTCCCAGGCGACGCGCCCGGGATCTTCACTGACGCCCAGGGTCGACGGGGTGGCTGGGTCGCCCGCGGCGGCAGCGGCCAGCCAATGGTCGAGGGCCGCCACAGTGGTGGGCAGGTCGTCGCCACCGGTGAGCACAACGGCGTCGCACAGGGCCGTGACTTCACTGACGGGGCAGTCGATGCCGATTAACAGCGGTGTGCCGCCGGCTGCAGCGACGGCGCGAGCCACGGCGCGGGGGACGTAGTAGTAGTCGTGACCGGGACGCCAGCGCTTGCCCCGATCGATGCAGAGGGTGATGCCGACGCGGGGCGCAGGGCAATCATTCATCCAGGCAGGGTGTCACAGCGCCCCGCACTGGCCAAGTGCGCGAACGGGGCGCGGCCGAACTCGCTGAGCGCGGCCGCGCGGGTCGCGAACTCACCAGCGATCGCGGCTGCCGCGATTGGACTTGCCGCCGCCACGGCCGCCGCCGCCACCGCCACCACCGAAGCCACCGCCGCCACGGCCGCCGCCGCCGCCGAAGCCGCCGGCGCGGGGAGCGCGCTCTTGTGCTTCGCTGACGGACAGCGTGCGGCCGTCGAGAACCGAGCCGTCCATCTCGCGGATGGCGTTGCTCGCGTTGGCGGCTTCGGTGAACGTCACGAAGCCAAAACCGCGCGAACGGCCCGTTTCGCGGTCCGTCATCACCTTGACGTCGTCTACGGCGCCAAAGCGCTCGAACGCGTCGCGCAGCGCCTGGTCGTCAGTGTTCCAGCTCAGACTGCCTACGAATAGTCGATTACCCATGTTTCATTTCTCCTTCATCACAGTTGGCTGACAACGGCGTCGACCAGCGCTCCATGCGTTGGGTCGAACCCTTGCTTCGCCGCTTCGCTGACGTCGTTGCAGGCACCACGAGGTGCGCGAGCTCGTCGTCAGCAGTTACGTTCTGTTCGCTTCGCGGGGCCGCGCCTTGCGCTGACCCATGAAGCGTCAATCGGCGACTAGCGTATCCGCCTTTCGCCAGGTAGCGCTGACCACGAAGTGCAATACCCGGGTGCATTCATGCTGACCAACCAAGCCGGAGCACGGATCGTCACCGTCGAAGTTGGTTTCGCCGCGCCGTAGTGCTCCGATGACCCAGCTCGTGATGTCGTGCCCGGGGTTATCGCACTTGGGGTTTCCGCAGCGGACCTCGAACAACGCCCCAGCGCTGCCGACGGCGATCGGACGTGTGCAGCTGACCCCGCCTTTGCTGTCGGCGTGCTGTCGTTCTCGAGTCTGCAGTTGCAGTGCGACCAGATCCGGGAACAACTCCCGCAATCGAGGCGCCTCGTCCTCGCGCTTCCAACGCTCGGCACGTCCTTGATCGACGAAGCGGGGCCGACGCATCACCCGGTCTCCTGATCGTCACCACGGTCGGGTTCGCGCAGGCCCATCCACGTGCTGCGCGCGCTCGAATAGATCAACCGCGCTACCGTTTCGCGTTGGCTCACGGTCAAACCATCCCAGCCCCGCGAGGCTGAATCTCGGTCGAGGGCGAGGCCGACTCGGGCCCGCGCCTCCGTCATCGTGCCGGGCCAGCCACCACTCGGGGCGCGCCGTTCGGCGACGTAGACTTCACGCACTCGAGTGGCCCAATCGCGGCCGGTTCGGCACGCACGGGCGTCCAGGCTCGGGTCCAACGCTGCCGCGCCGTCGGGCGCTGCGGGGGTCAGCTCGGCTGGGGTTTCAGCGCGAGCGGTCAACGCGACCTCTCTCGCTGCATGAAGCGCTGCGGAGGGGGTCCGTCGGCTGGTGCGTTGTGTCCATTGTTTCAGTCGCGATCGCCGTCGCGCGTCCCCCCGCCTGATTCACACCAGGGGGCGGTGCGCTCCAAGCGGCCTCGCTTTAACACCAGAGGGGTCAAGTTGCCACGTTTTTCTGATTTGGACCGGAATCTGGCGGACTCGCGAGGGGCGCGGCGAGCGAAAAAGTGGCGCTCGCTGGGGTGTTGGTTGGCGCGAATTCGAGTAGCCAGCACCGCGGGCCCCCAGCGAATCGCCGGCGAACCGGGCCCGACCGAGTGATGCGCGACTGATGACGGGCAGGGACGGCACGACCCAGCAACCCCCAAAAGACCAGCAGTGGGCGGGGGGCTGCCTTCGGTGGCCGTCAGCGAGTCGTGCGAACCCGTGCGGCGCGCGATTGCGAGGCGTCGGCTGGCTGTTGCTCAGCTGCGCGAAAGACCAGAGCGGAGAATGCCGCGCCTTGCTTGGCCGCAGCCGGCGGGAAGAGCTCGGTGGCGAAGTGTTTGGCGTTGCGGAGTGAATCGAAGGCGTACAATCCGCCGACCGTGTGCGTGTTGATGCCGCTGAGCCAGGTTTTCGACAGGAAGCCCGGGCTCTGACGGATGATCGGGTTGCGGATCTTCCACGGCACCCGGTCGAAGCCGACGTCGACTTGCACCTCGGTGTAAACGTACGCGCGGGGGGCCGAAGGGAGCGACTCCGTCCAGTATGGCGACCGCATGTCGCGGCTCGCCTCGGCGGTGGCAGGCGCGTCGAAGATCTTCGTCGACTGACCGAGGCCCCACGACTTGGCGTACTGGGGTAACGAAGCCGTGGCGAAGTGCCGAGCGTGCGGGAGGTCGTCGAAGGCGATGAACACGTCGAGCTGTGGTCTCTGATCGGCGGCGAGCCACGTCAGCTGCCCAGCGCCCGGTTCGGCCCGCAACACGGACGTCAGGCGCCGCTGCGCGGTGGCGAAGTTCTGCCCGGCACCCAGCTGCACTTGGGCCAGCACGAACGCTCCCGGGCCAGCGGGTACCGTGTCCGCCGCGGTGAACGAATGGTCATCGCCGCTGCTGAGGTTCAAGCGTGTCAAGTTCGCGACATGACCGCTCGAGGCGTCAGCGCCCCCTCCCCGTAGCAACTCGTCGAGTTGGGTGTGCAGGTAGAACAGTGCACCGTCGATCGCCACTGGCACGGTGGGATAGCTGGGCGGCAGTGATCGCTGCTCACGGACTGCGGCGTGCTGCCAGGCATCGTCGCTGGTCAGAACGAAAGCTGTGTTGGTGCGCACCGGGGGCACCTCGTTGGCGATGACCACGAGCTGTCCTCGGTCGGTGAGCAGCAGGCCGTCACCGCCGATCAACGATTGCGGTAAGACGACCTCGGTCATGCGCCGCGGCGCATCGAGCGGGATTCGAAACAGCTTTCCGTCGTTCTTCTTGACGACCAGGAGGTAGCCGTCCGGGTGCACGACGATGCCGTTGAGGCCGATGCCGGGCCCAGAGAACACCGGATCGGAGTGCCACACGCGCGGGGATCCTCGGACGGGGATCTGGTAGATGCAGGAGGCGAAGCTGTCGGAGACGTAGGCGTTGCCGTCGACGTCGAGCGCAACCGCGTTGGCGAGCAGCCGTTCGCTGCCGGAGATGCTGCGCAGGTCGACGTAGTGGAGGGCAGCCCCCGTGTCGGCATCGTAGATCCCCACGCCCGCTGCGGCGTGGGGTCCCTTGGCGCAGCTGCGCACGCCGACGCCGAGCTCGTTGCTGAGCACGAACAAACGACGTCGGGACTCGTCGATGGCGATGCCCAGAACCGAACAGAGCCGTTCGTCGTCGACCAGTACCTCAGTGGCGCCATCGGGCGCCACCGTGTAGACCGCGCCCTGCCGGACCGAGCCGATCAACAGACGCCGGCGCTGTGGATCGAACACGGCCGTCTCCGGAAACAACTGGGGATCGGCGACGGCGAGCTTCGGTGCCGAAAAGGGTTTGGGGAAGTTGCCGAAGGTGTGGTGACGGGCTTCGTCGGTCGTGGCTTCGGGTGCCGAGGCGCGGGCCGTCGGTGGTAACCCGTCGGACGGCGCGGTGGCCGTGGTGGGCTGAGGACCGACGGCGGCGGGGGGCTGGCACGCCAAAAGGCAAATGAACGACAGGATGCTCGTCGCGGCACGACGGCCGCAACGCGTGATTCGACGCATGACTTGTTCCTTTCGATGGTGAGGCTCCGAAGGGAGCCGCGCACTCGGCCCTCAGGGAGCCGAGTCGGTGAGCTTGCCGGAGTTGCGCAGTCGAGCGTCCAACTCATCCAGACGGTCGATCTCGGCGTGGAGGCGCAAGATCTCCGGTGAGTCGGGGTCGGCGCCTTCGTCCCAAAGCGCCGTTTGCAGCGCGACGTCCAAGAAGTGACGCTGCTCGGCCAGTTCCACCAGCTCGTCTTGCAGCGACGGTGGGAACGCGCCTCGATGCGTGTCGGGGGCGGTCGTGACCGCAGCGCCGCGTACGCCGAAGGGGGCGACGACGAGCAAGAGAAGGGCAGGGCCGAGGTGCATCCAGCGGGCGCGGGCGGTGGGTGTCGCGGGCGCCCTGAGCAGTCGCTGGACGCGCTGGAGCGTGAAACCCGACTGGGTGTTCATCTCCGCGAGCAAGACGCCGGTGCGGCGCTCGACGCAGAACTCGGCGACACGCAGTAGCGCCTGGGCCAGCCGGCGCGGGTGCTGGGTCAAGGTGGCAGCGAGATCGTCACAGCACAGCTCGGCGTCGCGACGAAACGCGCGGGTCAGCAAGCGGTTGAGCGGTTGACCGCTACCGATCACGTCGAGCCAGGCGACGACCGGAAACCACAACCAATCACGCTGAACGAGGTGGGCCACTTCGTGGGCGAGCACCGCCTCGAGCTGGCGCACCGAGAGGCTCTGGAGCAGTGCCGAGGGGACGCAGATCTCGCGGCGACTGAGCACGCTGGGACTGCGCAGCGTCGGGCTGTGAGAGAGGGCGACGGCGCTGGTCAAACCCGCTGCACAGCCGAGCCGGTCGAGCAGCGCCAGCTGAGCCCCATCGGTGACGGCCGTGCGCTGATCCAGCGCGTGCTTCAGCGCTCGCCGCGCGTTCAGCAGCCGCGCACCGCGTACCAGCGCGGCGATGGCCCACAAGAAAGCAACGAGCCCCAGGAGGATGAGGAGGGGGTGTGCACCGTGCGAGCCGGTATCCAGGGCGAGTGAAGGCCCGTCGAGCGCGCCCTGCCAACCATTGGCCGCGTGAGGAACTGCCTTCTGCGGCGCGTTCCAAAACAGAGGTACCGAAGCGGTGAGAAACGGGAGGCTCAAGGCCGACAGGGACCAGGCCCGTCGCAACGCCGGAGTGACGCCGCGGATCGACGACAACGGCAGCACCAAGGCCGCGGCGAGCGTCGAATGGATCAGGTACGACAGCGCGTATGCGACGAACGAGGCCATCGGGTTACCGTTCTTTCTCCGCCAAGAGCCGCCGGATTTCGTCGAGTTCCCCCTCGGTGACGTCCTCGGAGTCGAGCAGTTCGGCGGTGACGCTCGCGACGCGACCGTCGAAGAAGTGATCGACCACGCGGCGCAGGGCGCTCTTGGCTGCCTCTTTCTCCAGAACCTGCGGATGGTAGATGAACTGCCGGCCCGTCTTGGAGTGACGGACCCAGCCCTGTTCGTCCAACCGTCGCAACAAGGTCGAGATCGTCGTTACGGCAAGTTCGCGCCCCTCACTGGCCAGCGCGGCCTGCACGTCTGCCACCGAGCCCGAACCGAGCGACCACAGCGCCTTCATCACCGCCAACTGAAGATCGGTCAGAGCTCCCATTCGCATCGCCGGTGACTATGGGACGCGACGAAGGAAGCGTCAACTACATTTGTAGTTTCAATTTCGTGACGTGAGATGCGGCGGTCACGGGGTGATGAACGGACGCACCCCGTTTGGCGCGGTGGCCTGACTGACTTGGCGCCGACTGAATCCCTGCTGACGAGGCCTCAGCGCGGGATCGCGGCGGCAGTTTGCCGGGCGTTTTTCGCTGCCGCCTTTGCCGACGCTGCCAAGTCGCGGTCTTCGAGTTTCTTGGCGGCCAGATCGTAGCGAGCGGCGATGCCGTTCCAAAAGCGGCGCGGCTCGTCGATCGGCGGCAGCAGCGCGAGCACGTACGCCGCGTCGTAGGCAGCGAGCCCGCCGAGCTGCCCCGGCTCTTTGCTCAGCGCATCGAGTACACGCACGTCACCCACACCGCCGGGCAGCAGCGGACCGCCCACGATCATCTCGCGGGCATCTTTGGGGCCCGGTCCCAGTGCTGCTGCGAGGCCTTCGATCAAGCGCGCCACCGCGCTCCGGTCGTTGGGAGAACCAGGGGGCAAAGACGGATCCGACTCTGGCGCCTGGGTCGACAGGGTCGCGGCGCGGATGAAATCACCGCTGCGGAAGTAGCGCTGGCCGAGTAACACCCAAAAGCGCGCGTACAGCGCGGCGGTCTCCTCACTCAGAGGCGCCGCGTCGAGGGCGGCGCGCAGCGGCGGAGCAAACCCCTGTTCCAGCAAGGCACGCAGCAGTGGCGCGTCGCTGACGTCGATGGCGCCCAGACCTTCGGCGGCCAAGAACGGCGGCAGCGCCGCGGCGAGACGCCGGCGGGGCGTATCACGGGCAGGGGGATCGAGCGGCGGCAGTTGCAGACCATCGAGGGCGTCGATGCGGTGGCCTGCGTAGCTCTGTGAGAGCACTTCGCGTGCCCGTTGCACGCGCTCACTGCGCAGCACACCGAGCTTCGCAAACGCATCGAGCCCGGCTAGCGCTGCGTCGCGGCCCCGCCGCTTGCGCGGCTCCAGCGCTTCGTCGAGTGCGCCGAAGTAGGCTTGCTTGACTTCGGGGTCGTCCTGCATGTCCTGGGGCAGCGCGATGCCACGCGCCATTTCCACGAAGCGCAGATCGGCCATGGCCGCCTCCACGGCCACGACGCCCCGACCGTAGCCGTCCAGCTGGGACCCCAACATCGACAACTTCTGAATCGCTCGCGCCCGTTCGACCACCCAGGGCTGCAGCGTGCCGTTGAAGTATTCGAGGAACCGCGGCTTGTCGAACGGCTCGGGCAGCGCGGGTGGCGCGCTGTCGATGCGACGCAATCGCGCCGCCAGATCCAGACCCAACAGCGCCTGCTCGAAGTCTCCGCGCATGTCGAAGTCGGGTCCCTGATGAACGGCTTCGGCGAACCACGCCTCGATGAGTCCATCGGCGCATTCGACGGGTGCGAGATCGGCGCGCAGCGCGACGAGAAATCCCGGCTCCCAAGCTTGGCAGACTTCGAGCGTTGCGAGCGCCGCATCGCGCGCCACGGGATCGCTGACGGCCATGGCTCGGTCGAGCACTTCGACGTGCGTGCCGGCACACGCACCGGTTGGCTCAGCCGTCGGCGTCGGGTGCAGGTAGGCCTGGCAGCTCGCTGGCGGCAGGTTGTGGGGATCTGCCGGGGGCAGCGGACTGAGGTAACCCGCCGCTGGTTCGGGCTCGGGTTTGCGCTCCGGCGCGGCGGCGGCGGGGGCTCGTATTGCGGGCGTTTGCGGCGGGACGGCAGGAGCGCCCGCGGCACAACCGAAGCTCAAACCTGCGACCAAGGCCGACGCACAGAGGAGGTTCTTCATCACGGTGCGGCTGAGTAGATCACGTGCCCGGGATTTGCGCAACGGCATCCCCCGAGCGGGCTGACCGATGCCCTGCTGCTCCGTCAGTTCCGTCGTGTTAATCCGCGACGCCCGCATCTCAAACGCATGTCTCAACGCCACTGCACAGCCACCGGCAAGGTAGCGTACGGGTAGCCGCCCGTGCCGAGTTGGCCGTACTGGTTGCCGCCCCAGCAACTGCCGGTGCCATCCGCGAGGAGCGCGCAGCTGTGGTTGGTGCCAGTGGTGAGCCCAATGGCGCCTTGCACACCGTCGATAGGCACGGGCAGCGCGTCGCCTGAGGCGGCCGTCAAGCCGTGTCGGCCCCAGCACGAAACGCCGCCGTCGCCGAGCAACGCGCAACTGTTGTCGCCGTTGACAGCGAGCGCCACGACGCCGGTCAAGTCGCTGACCGCGACCGGTGCCGGCCTCGACGTGTTCGTGCCGTCACCGAGTTGGCCGTAGCCGCCCGCGCCCCAGCACACCGCCGTGCCGTCGTCGAGCAGCGCGCAGGTGTGGTCGCTGCCTGCGGCAATCTTCGTGACCGCGTCGAGTCCGGGCACCTGTTGCAAGGGCTGGTCGACGGTCGCCCAGGTGCCGGTTCCCACTCGTCCCCGCGCGTTGTCGCCCCACAGCCGGTTGATTTGAGCCGCACCCCACGGCGGCGCAGCACCTTCAGAAGAAGGTCAGGGGACAACCACTGAAACTGCCTCCGCACTCGTTCGTCGCTCGAGAGAATTCCGCCGAGCACCCGTCGGGAATGACGCCACACTGATTGCGGCAAGTGCAGCAATCGAGAAACTCGATGCTGGCTTGCTGACACGCACCAGGGTCGGAAGCCGACTGCGAGTCATCGACGACGAGTCCGATACAGTCTTGCGCGCACGCCGCGGGCGACTCGAACACTTCGCCGAAACGCTCAGCTCCGCAGCTGCGCTCGGCAGCGTCGCAATTGCCTTGGCACGCCTGCTGTAACGACGAGGAGGTCGTCTCGCACGCTGCCGCGTCGCCACCATCGTCGGCACAACCGCACAGCAGCAGTGCCACCACTGCCACGGCAAACCTCATACCCCGGGATCGTATCCGTCGCCCCATCACGCCCGCGTGGTAACCGCCAGAGACCGTCACCGACAATGACCGAAGCAAGTCAAATCCCATCATCAATTCTCGAACGACGACAACATCGTTCAAGTCGCGAAGCAGGGCAGAGCTCGACTACCACGTTCGAGTACACCCCAGCGCGGCTCGCGGCTGTCGTTTCGGGGCGCGATTCGTCGTTGCGGCTAGCGAACTTGCATCGCGGGCTCCCAGGCTTCGACGCGCCGCCGCGCCAACCCGGCACGGCGCACTCGGCCCGTGATGATCTTCGCCACCAACGTGATTGGCTCGAGCAGTGAAGTCAGATGACCGCATCCGCTGTGCTGCGCGCACTCGACCCAGTGGTGGCGGCGTCTTTACAGCGGCGCTCGAGGACAGTCGGTTCTGAGGACCTGGCTGACGCGTTTGAGTATCGCCAAGTTGTCGGCTTGCCCCTCACAGTCGATCGGGTTTTGCCAAAGGTCCAGCTCGTGGATGCTTTCGATTGCCGTGAGCGAAGTCAGGTCTGTGATCTGGTTGTGCTGCAAACTCAACTTGGTTAGGCGATCGATGTTGGCCAGTGGTGAAAAGTCGGTGACCTCGCTGTTGTAGATGGACAGTTTCTGGAGCTGCGTCAGCATGCCGATTGAAATGACGTCGGTGATCGGCGCCCTGTCGAGGTACAGCTCAGTCAGATTCGACAGCGCCGTGAGGGGGGTGACGTCACTGAGGGCAGGCGCGCGGAGCCGAAGGTTGGTCAGCGTTGCGAGCATCGCCAGCGGAGTCACATCGCTCAGGCCAGGGCCCTGAAAGTCGAACCGGTCGAGCTGGGCGAGAGTTGCCACCGGCGTCAGGTCGGCAATGGCATCCCCCCTCAACAACAGATCCGTCAGCGATGCGCAACCTTCGAGCCAGGTGAGATCGGTCAGGCTGTCGCTCTCGAATTCGATGAAGCTCAGGTCCGGGAGGGAGCACAGTTCGCCGAGCTGAGTCAGCGAGTCGCCCCGCACGCCCAGCCGCGTCAACTTGTGCAGGCGGTCCAGACCAATCACGTCGGTGAGCGTCTCGTCCGCCACGACGCCGAGTTCGGTGAGTTCACCCAGGTTGCCTAGCGCTGAGATGCTCGGTGCGCTGACCCCGTCGACGTAGAGTGTCTTCAGGCTCGTCAGCATCCCCAGCGGCCCGACGTCGGCGATGCCGTCGACGTCCAACGTGAGCTTGGTCAACTTGGACGACGAGGCGAGTCCGGAGACGTCGCTGACGGCACCGCCTCGAAGGCTGAGCCGAGTCAGCTCCGTCAGGGTCGAGAACTCCGAGACGTCGTCCCAGTCGGGACTGGCGATTTCCACCTTCTCGAGAGAGGTGAACGCGCTGAGCCCGCGCAGTGGGCCGCCGCCCTGAACGGTCAGGGCCACCAAGTTGGTGAGCGTGTCGAGCGCCGTCACGTCGCTGGTGCCGACGCGGTTCAACGTCAAGGTCTGCAACGCCGTCAACGAGCGCAGTGGCGACAAGTCGTCGAAGGCTGGGCCGGTGAGCGCCAAAGTCGTCAGCGCCGTGAGCTTGCCGACAGGCGCCAGATCGACGGAGGACCCGCCGTGATTGAGATACAAGGTCCGCAGCTCGGTCAAGCTGCCGAGCGGGGTCAGATCGCCAAGGAGCTGGCTGTTACTCAGATCCACGCTGCGCAGGTTTGGCACGCACTCGATGCCCTCGAGGTACTCGACGCCCAAGCCGAAGTCGGGCAGCTCGGTGAGCGCGGCCACGTCCTCGGCATACAAGTCGAGATCGTGGTTCTGCGCCAGTTCGGAAAAGCGGGCGGTGTTGGTCAACGAACTCGCGGCCGCGACCAGAACCGTCTCCTTCAGTGCCGGATCCTCGAACATCAACGGCCCATCGCACGAGACCTCGAAGTCGTCAGGGCCCGGATCGGAGGGCTCGCTGCCAGTGGGACCCGGGACGTCCCCGTCAGGTTTTGCTGAGGGTTGATCGGGATCTCCGCTCGTTGGTGAAGGCGTTGCGTCCGACGGCGGTGCCCCGTCGGGTCCTTCGGGGGGGGCACTGGCATCACTGGGCGCGCCGGGTATCGCGGTGGGCTCGCCGTTGGTGTCACCCGACGAACTCGGCGAGCCAGGCGCATCGATGCTGGTGCCGTGTTCGAACGGTGCCGACGTCGGGGAGAGCGGCTCGGAGTCGGATGGCGACGCCGTGTCGTTCGACATCGCCATGTCACCGTCGGGGCCGGAATTTGCCGGCTGTGCGCCGCAGGCAGCGAGAAGAGTCGGAAGTAGTGCCACCAGCGTGGTCAGTCGCATCGCCATGTCATCAGCGTAGCGTCGAGCTCGAGGTGGCGCGGGCGAAAACATTTTCGCCCACGGCAACCGTTCCCCCGACGCGCCGCTCTCAGCGCCGCTCTCAGCGCAGCACGACGCGCGTCGGAGCGGTACGTCGCGGCACGAGCTGCAACGGATCAGTCATTGCGTCGCGAACGCTCATTTCAGCGAGCTTGCATCGCCCGCTCGTAGGCTTCGACGCGTTGTCTCGAACCCAGCACCAGCGGTACTCGCTGGTGAAGGGAGTCGGGTTGGATGCTCGAGATCGGCCCTCGACCCGTCGATGCCCGGCCTCCGGCGGCTTCGAAGATCTTCGCCAGCGGCGCCGCCTCGTACAGGAGACGCAACTTGCCGCCGGGGTTCTTGGTGTCCGCCGGGTAAGCGAAGATCCCCCCGCGTAGCAGCGTGCGGTGCGCATCGGCCACCAAGGACCCGACGTAGCGCAGCGTGGAACTCGGCTCGGCTTTCAACGCGGCGTTCCAGTGCCGCACCGCCTCGGGCCAAGCGGGCGCGTTGCCTTCGTTGATCGAATAGGTGTTACCGTCGGCAGGGCAGCGGATGTTTTCGTGGGAGAGAAAGAACTCGCCGGAAATTGGATCCCAGGTAAACCCGTGCACACTGGCCCCGGTGGTGAGCACCAAGATCGTCGAGGAGCCGTAAATCACGTATCCCGCAGCTTCGAGCTCCGTTGCCGGTTGCAGGAACGCCTCGTCGGGGACACGCCCAGGCCCGGGCTCACAACGCAACACGCCGAAGATGGTGCCAATCGAAATGTCGACGTCGATGTTGCTCGAGCCGTCGAGGGGATCGGTGAGTACGAGGTAGTCGCCGGTGGCCTCTTCGAACGTCACCGGCTGATCCAACTCCTCTGACGCGATCCCCCGGCAGTGCCCACGCCGTCGCAAGGAGGCGACCAGCGTGTCGTTGGCAAACACGTCGAGCTTCTGGACGGCTTCGCCCTGGACGTTTATTTCACCCGTGTACCCGAGCGCGCGGGCCAAGCCCGCTCGGCGCACTCGGCCGGTGATGATCTTGGCCGCCAGCGTGATCTGATTGAGCAACGAAGTGAGGCGGCCCCGTGCACGCGCCGCCATCATGCCTTCGAGGAGAAACGTCTCCAGCGTGATCCCTAGCAACGACTCGTCGGTGTCCGTCGTCATCCGCTCACCAACCCAGAGCTTGGCACGTCACGTTGCCAAACGCACTCGCCCCAGTGGTGCCGGCGTCTTCACAGGCGGTCCAATTCGGGGCAATCGCGACAGTGCAACATCGCTGACGTGGTCGCCCGAATGCAGGAAAGCCAGGTTCCCAGCGCATCGCTGGCAAGGCACTGAGTTGAACTACGAACAGCTGCGTGCAAACCGCGGTTGCGCCAGTGGCGACGGTGTGGGCACGTGCTGACGAAGTTGCTCGAGCTCGCTTGCCGCCAGCACGCGCGGTGCGACCTTGGGGGTGTTACCGTCGTGGAAAGGAGAAGGCTTGTGAAGTCCTCGCAGCGTGTCCCAGAACAGGCGAACCGAAGCGCCGAGCTGAAGGTGCAACGGCGTCGAGAGGTGAGCGCCCGCGGGTAGCTCGCCGTGGCAGAACCGCCCCTGCAGGCGGTGGATCAGGGGGCCGAACAGTCGATCGCGCTCCGCTGGTACCGAGCCGTATTGGGTGAACGCGTGTGGGATCCCGACGAACGCGAGCTTCGGCGAGGGGACGTGCGCGACCGGAGTGTGACAGCAGCCGCTGTAGACGCGCAGAATCCCAGTGTCGGTGAGCTTCACGGCTCGAAGCAGGTGCGAGCCGTGGGCGATTCGAACTCGGGATTGGGTCGTGTACGACAGATCGGTGCCGCCCGAAGCGTCGAGGATGTCTGCCGCTCGCCCCAAGAAGTGGGCGTAGATCTGGCAGTCGTCGCACATGCATGATAGGCGGCTCGAGTTGCCAGGGGTTACCGCAAGCAATACGCCACGGACCGCGCCGCAAGAACAACTGAGTGAAACGTCACTGGCCATCGGACCTCGCTCTGGGTTGCGATCACTCTGCATTCGCGCTCTCGCGCAGAAACGCCTGGATGATGGGGTGGGGACTACCAAAGGAAGAAGATAACTGTGGCTGAAACAAGGCCGCAAGGTAGAACCGCCGATCCGGCAGTTCCACCGCGCGCACTTCGCCGTCCTCGCCCCGAGCCGAGACCACCAACCCTGCTTCTTGCCACCTCGTTACGAACTCGGAATTGAGTTCGAAACTGCAGAAATACTCTTCTGCGAGATCGTCCGAGCCGCACCAGCGCTCCAGCAAAGTGCCGCGCTGCGGTTTGGCGACACCCGGCCCGGCGAGGCGGGGCAGAGCACTCGGCGCAGTGTCGGTGGAGCAGTAGACCGGCGTGATCACGATGTTGCTGCTGCCCGAGTCGTTCTCAGCGCTGTCGGCGTCAGCGACGCCGAGGGCGTTGCGAGTGAACTCGATCAACGCGTACTGGCAGCCCCCGCACGTGCCGAGATACGGGACGTTCCGTGTTCGGGCGTAGCGGATCGCCTCGAGCATCCCGTCCATCGACGCGTAAGGGCTACCGGGTGCGCCCCAAATCGCGTCGAACCCGTCGAGCACACCCGCAGCCCCGGACTGCTCGACCCGAGGCGTTGCGATCCAATGCGGTTGCACTGCCAGACCGAGTGGTGCTGCGGCGTGAAACAGCGAGGCTTCCGTCGCCCAGTGTGAATGCATGCGACGATTGAAGTCGCCCACGAGCGCGACGCGCAGCGGTTTCATCCGCCGAGGTTAAGGCAACCGGGGGAGGGACACAAGGTTGTCGGCTTGCTCCTCACAGTCGATCGGGTTTTGCGCCAGATCCAACTCGCGGATGCGTTCGATTGCCGTGTGCGAAGTCAGATCCGTGATCTGGTTGTGCTGCAGACTCAACTTGGACAGACGATCAATGTTGGCCCGTGGTGAGAAGTCGGTGACGTTGCCGTGATAGATGGACAGCTGAGCGAGCTGCGTCATCATGCCGATTGCGACGACGTCTGCAATGGGTGCCTCCGTCGGAGCGGCGCAGCCCTCGAGCCACGCGAGATCATTCAGGCTGTCACTCTAGCGCAGCACGAGACGCATCCGGGCCGTGCGCCGCTGCACGAGCTGCAACAGATCGCTCATGGCGCTCGCCTGCTCGACCGAGGCGCAAGTCTGCGGTGCCGCCGTCGCGTTGCCGCTCTGCACGAAACTCGACAACACGGCAGTGCCACAGTCAGTGATTCCGACACCGTGACCCTCCGTGGAGGCAGTGAACAGGCGCGAACCGTTGTGGAACTGATCGACCATGGCCACGGCGTTGGTGTGCGGCGTCGCCGGGTCGTACAGACCGTTCAGCACGAGCAACGGCGGCGCTTCCAGATCACGCGGCACGATGCGAGGTTCCGAACGAGGGACCTCCCACAGTAGACAGTCGACCAGTGACGGCGCCTGATTGGGCCCGAGTCGTGGGTACAATTCCACCAGTTGTTCGTAGCGAACGATGGCTTCGTCCTCCGTGTAATCCGCTGGGCACACGCCATCGAGATGGTTGATCATCACGTGGCTCATCACCTGTCGCCACGACCGTTCGTCTTCCGCGCTGAACCCGTTGCCAGCAGAAAGCGCCAGCGCTGTGTCCCAGTCATCATCGGCCGCATCGGCCATGGCCAGCGCCAGCGAGTCCCAATCCCCCAGGCGCAGGTACTCGAACGCAAGTGCCTCGAAAATATCCGCAGGGATGGGCTTTTCTTTCCAGTCCACGCCAGCGGCCGTCGCGGCCACGAGCGAATCGAACACTTGACGCGGTCGACCGTGAACGCTGTCGTACAGCGGGCTCGTCGTGTCCGCCTCTGCCCAGGAGAAGAAGCGCAGCAGTTGCTCCTCGTAAGCCGCCACACTCAACTCGACGTCTTGCACTAGGTTGGGGTTGGCGGCGTTCCACAGCACGTTGGAGTCGAGGGCCACCGCTCTGACCCGCTTCGGAAACATCTTGGCGTACAGCGCGCCTTGCACGGTACCGTACGAAACGCCCCAGAAGTTCAGCTCTTCCTCGCCCAGGACGGCGCGCACCGAGTCCATGTCGCGCGCGACGTTCTCGCTGTTGAAGAAGCCCAGCTCGTCGGAGAACGTCGAAAGGCAAACTTGCTGGAAGAACACCAGAACTTCACCTTGGGCGTACAGAGCGTCCACCGCTTCTTCGTGTCCCCGCAAACTCGGGGGCAATGGGTCGCGCTCGGGTGCCGGCCGCGCGCCGGCATCAGGGTCGTCGGCGTCGAGCAGGGCGTTGAGCTCCTCGAACGAAATGCATTCGAGGGGTGTGCTCAGGCCCGTGCCGCGGTTGTCGACCAGGACGATGTCGAAGCCGGGAAACAGACTCGTGAGGCTGGGCACGTAGTGGCCGGCATCTTCGACCACTCCAGCGCCGGGGCCGCCGGGGTTGAACATCAGCACCCCCCGGCGCTTCGCCTTGGGGGTCGCCCATCGGGCCAACGCCAGTTGAAGCTGCGTCCCCGACGGGTCGCGGTAGTTCAACGGCACGTCGAGCAGGCCGTATTCGATGGGAACGCCATCGAATACCGTGCTGTTGTCGATCCATTCGATTTCGGCTTCGGTTTCGTCCGAGACGTCGGCATCGCCCCCATCACCGCCGTCCATGGTCATTTTCGGGTCGTCGTTGGGCGACGCGTCCTCCACTTCTGCCTCGGGACCGGCGTCGGGGGGCGTTGGCTTGCCGCCGCCACCCGGCGAAGCATCCCCGGGGTCTTCGGGGTATGGCTTCTGTCCGTTCGTGGGCTGCGTCGGGGTGAACGCGGGCGGGGGCCCGTCGTCGGTCGGCATGTCGTCGTCGGGAAGCGGACCAGGGCCGGCGTCCTCGACCGCGACGTGGCCGCTGGGGTCCTCCGAGCCTCCGTCGTCGCCACAGGCCACGACCAGCGCCGGCAACGCACACGTGAAACACAACCATGCCCGCTTGTTCATCTTCGTCTCCGCATTGAGGGATGCGCCGCGAAGCGACCGAACGTCGGCGCCTACGACACGGAGCGAGCTGTAGTCGAGCGGATAGCGGCCTTCTTGCAAGTTGTTGCGTGATGTCCGCCAACAGGCGCGCCGAGCAGGACGTTCCCCCAGGAGCGTCTCAACCGCCACCGGTGAACACGCCCCGGCGTTTCCCTGCGCCACGCAATCCCGTGCAAAGCGACTTCGAAACACGTCTCACCGCGCGATGCAGCGACTGATGACGCCGCTTGCCGCCAACCCCCAACACCAAGACTCGAACCCCGCCGACGTGGTGGTCATGGCAGGTGCAAGGCGAGCGCACCCGCCGCGTCACTTCTTCTTGTTGGTCTTCTTCTTTGCGGCTTTTTTGGCGGGGGCTTTCTTGGAAGCGGGCGCCTTGCTGGTTTTGGCGGCGGCCTTCTTCGACGCCGGAGCTCTTGACGACTTCGGAGCTTCGTCGTCTTTGCTCTTCTTCGTCGCTTTCTTGGAGGTCTTCTTTTTCGAAGCGGCCTTCTTGTTGGTCTTCTTCTTGGAAGCCTTCTTCGTCGCAGTCTCGTCGTCTGCCGCAGCCTTCTTGCTGGTCTTCTTCTTGGAAGCTTTCTTCTTCTTGCTCGGCCCGCGCTCGCGACGCTCTTCGAGCAACTCGTGCGCGCGTTCGAGCGTGATGTTCTCGATGGTGTCACCCTTGCGCAGCGAGGCGTTGGTTTCGCCATCGGTCACGTAAGGGCCGAAGCGCCCTTGGCGCAACGTGACCATCGAATCGGTGCCGGGCTCTTTGCCGAGCTCCTTGATGGGTTCGGCAGCCTTGGCGCGACCACGCGTCTTGGGCTGTTTGAACAGCTCCACGGCCTTGTCGACGCTGACGCTGAACACGTCCTCTTCGGCTTCGAGGCTGCGGCTGTCGGTGCCCTTGGTGATGTACGGGCCGTAGCGGCCGAGCTGCGCCGTGATGGGCGTACCGCTCTCGGGATCGTTGCCGACCAAGCGAGGCAGGCTGAGCATCTTCAGCGCGTCCTCGAGCGTCATGGTCAACACGTCCATGGTCTTGAGGATCGAAGCCGTCTTGGGCTTCTCCTTGCCGCCGGCTTCGCCGAGCTGCACGTAGCCGCCGAAGCGCCCGGCGCGGGCGTAGACGGGCAGGCCCGTTTCGGGGTCGTCGCCGAGGTTGCGGTCGCCACTGGGTGCGGAGAGCAACTCCTTGGCCTTTTCGACGTCGAGTTCGTCGGGCGGCAGATCTTCGGGGATGTTGGCCGTGTCGTCACCGCGCTGCAGGTACGGGCCGTAGCGCCCGACGCGGATCACGATCTCCACGCCATCGTCGTCTTCGCCGAGCGGCAAGGAGTTGATGGCACGCGCGTCGATCTCGCCGAGCCGGTCGGCGACGAGCTTGCGCAGTCCCATCTCGAGTTCGCTGCGGACCACACCCTTGCCGCCGAAGTAGAAGCGCTTGAGCCACGGCACGGCTTCCTCGTTGCCGCTGGCGATGGCGTCCAGCTCGTCTTCCATGCGCGCGGTGAACGAGTAGTCCACGAGCGCGCCGAAGTGTTGTTCGAGCAGCTGGATCACGGCAAACGCCTTGAAGCTCGGCACCAGCGCCGAGCCTTTCTTCCAGACGTAGCCGCGCGCCACGATCGTGGAAATGATGCTGGCGTAGGTCGACGGACGCCCGACGCCGAGATCTTCGAGGCGCTTGACGAGCGACGCTTCGGTGAAGCGCGCCGGAGGGCTCGTTTCGTGACCCTTGGGGGTGAACTCGCGATTCTCCAGGGATTGCCCTTCTTCGACCGGGGGCAAGTGCTTTTCTTTGTCGTCGAGCTCCGCGTCCGGATCGTCACTGCCTTCGACGTAGGCTCGCAAAAAGCCGGGGAAGGTGATCGTGTGGCCGCTGGCCGAGAACTCGACGGCCTTGCCGTCGACCTCGCTGGTCAGCCGCAACTTGACGCTCTGCCCGCGCGAATCTTCCATTTGCGAAGCGACGGTGCGCTTCCAGATCAACTCGTACAGGCGCGCTTCGTCGCTGCCGACCTGACGACGTACCTCGGCCGGAGGCGCGAACGCGTCACCAGCGGGACGAATCGCTTCGTGCGCCTCTTGAGCGTTCTTGACCTTGTTCTTGTAAACCCGCGGGCGGTCGGGGAGGTAGTCTTTGCCGTACTGCTTGCTGATCAGCGAGCGAGCGGCGTTGATCGCCGTATCCGAAAGCGTCGTGCTGTCGGTACGCATGTAGGTGATGAATCCGCCCTCGTACAGCGTTTGAGCGGCGCGCATTGCCCGCTGGGAGCTGAAGCGCAGCTTGCGGCTGGCCTCTTGCTGCAAGGTCGAGGTCATGAACGGCGGCGCCGGCGATCGGCGGTTGGCTTTGCGCTCGACGGCGGCCACGGTGAACGGCGCGCTCTGCAGCTTCTCTGCCAGACTTTCCGTCTGCTTCTGATCGAGCAGCACGGCGTTTTGCAGAGTCAGCTTGCCGTCTTCGTCGAAGTCTTTGCCGGTGGCGACGCGCTTGTCGTCGTAGTGGGTCAACGTGGCGTCGAAGGGCGCGCCGTCGGCGGCAAACTGCGCCTCGATGTCCCAGTAGCTGGCCTTGACGAAGCGGATGCGCGCCGCTTCGCGCTCCACGATGATGCGCGTCGCGACACTCTGGACGCGGCCTGCCGACAGCTTCGGCATGACCTTCTTCCACAGCACGGGCGAGACTTCGTAACCGTACAGTCGATCGAGAATGCGCCGCGCCTCCTGAGCATCGACGAGCCGCTTGTCGATCTCGCGCGGCTCTTGCATCGCCGCCAAGATCGCCTTGCGCGTGATCTCGTGAAAAGCCAAGCGTTTCACGGGGATCTTCGGCTTGAGCACTTCGAGCAAGTGCCAAGCGATCGACTCACCCTCGCGATCTTCATCGGTTGCGAGGTACAGCTCGCGGGCTTCGCGCACCAGATCTTTGAGCTTGGCGAGGTGGGCCTTCTTGTTGCTGTCGACGACGTACAGCGGTTTGAACCCGTTGTCGACGTCGACTCCCAGGCGCCCGAGCTCGGTTCCTTTGTGGGCCGCCGGCACGTCGCTGGCACTCTTGGGCAAGTCGCGGATGTGACCGATGGACGACTCGACCACGTACTCAGAGCCGAGGAAGCCGGCGATGGTTTTGGCTTTGGCGGGCGACTCGACGATGACGAGGGATTTGGATGCGCTCACGATATGGACCCCGGGGGCAAGCGCGCGGTGAGTTACGATCCACGCTGGGGCCTGTCAATTCCGTGCCACGGCCCAACTCGAGCACCGGAGCTAACGGCTCGCAGACCGGTAGCGCCCGTGGGCGGCTCTGCAAGCCGTCACAATCGACATCGAACCGTCGCGTCCAAGCCTCGGAAGATATGTGGGTTTTGGGGAGGGTCACGGTGGCCCTCCCAGGGCGTCGCGCACAGCCCGCGAGCAGGCGTGCTTCGCGCAGGCCGGAGCCGCTCGAGAAAATTGCCGCGGCCCGCGGGGCGCCGCCGGAAGAAAGGCGAGCCCCGCGGCCCGTAGGAGTAGCTGCGACTCGGCGGGCGTGGGATCGGAGGAACAACCGCGGGCCGGCCCCGCGTTTGCGGCGCGGCGGCATCATGACGCAAGATGGCCAGATGCATGCGGCGCGCAGCGGCGAGGCAAGACAGCGACGTTGACGATCAATTCTGGACCGAATGCCATCCCGCGGTCGCTTTCGCGCTGTGAGCACGTACGCCGTGGTCCTTCGTCGAAGAGACGGCACGGTAAGCCGCTTCGCCGACGATCCCGATCCGGGAATTTGGCCCGAGCTCGCCTCGTATGAGCCAATGGCGTCGTGCTGGGTATCGTGGGTTCCGTAGTCTTGGGAGCGTGGCTAGTCTCGGCTCTGATGAGCGGCGGGGACAAGGTCATCGGCTCGCCGTTGCGCCGCCGCTGAAGCGCCTCGGCGACTGCGGTCGATGGGTCAGCGGTGGCCCTGCGGCCGAGCTGGTTCGCTGGCTGCCCGTTCGTCAGGGCTGACGCCACGCGACTGCAAACGGGGTGGGCAAGGGGCGGGCCCGCGCACTACGTTGCCCGCCGCCATGAGCGCCGCGCGCATCAAAGAGCTTCGCAACCTGATCCTCAAAGCCAAGCAGGCCTATTACTACGGCGGCAGTCCGATCATGACGGACGCCGAGTACGACGCGCGCGAAGACGAGCTGCGAGAGCTCGCGCCCGATGACGACGTGCTGGCGCTGGTCGGCGCGCCCGTACCCGCCGACTCGATCCTGACCAAAGCCCGGCACCGCATCCCCATGGGCAGCCAGAACAAGGTCAACAGCGAGACCGAGTTCGTCGCCTGGTACGAAAAGAGCGCCGGCGCTGGTGCCGTGCACGCCAGCATCAAAGGCGACGGGGCCAGTGCCGCGGCCTACTACGAAGCTGGACGCTTGGCGCAAGCCATCTCGCGGGGCGACGGGTTCGAAGGGGAGGACATCACCGCCAACGCAGCCAAGTTCAAGGGGCTGCCGATCGAAGTGTACGACGAGGACGGCAGCCCCTTCACGGGCGCCGTGCGCTTCGAAGTGATCCTGCTGGTCGAAGACTGGAAGAAGCTCGATCCCGAACGCGCCAAGAACCCCCGCAACGCCGGCAGCGGCATCATGGGTCGCAAGAACGGCGAACACGCCGAGCTGCTCAGCTGTTTTGCGTTCGGCATCGACGAACAGGGGCCCGACGGTCCGGTCGTGTTCGCCACCGAATCCGAGCGCATCGCCCGCTTGCAGCAACTGGGCTTCCAGGTGATCCCCAACAAGACCTGTCACACGCCCGCCGAGGGCGTCGAGTATTTCCGCGACGTCGAAAGTGGCCGCGAGAGCTTGCCGTTCTGGATCGACGGCGTGGTGTACAAGGTCGACGACCGCGAGCATCAGGAGAGCCTGGGCGTCACGGCCAATCGCCCCAAAGGGCAAGTGGCTTGGAAGTTCGACTCCAAAGGCGCCGAAACCACCTTGCTCGACTACTCGATCAGCGTCGGCCACACCGGCGCGTTGATCCCCACCGCACACCTCGACCCGGTCGACATCGGCGGCACGACCGTGAGCAACGCACTGCTCAACAACTGGGACGAGATTGCGCGGCTCGACGTCGCCGTGGGTGATCGCGTGTGGCTGATCAAGGCCAACGACATCATTCCCAAGATCATCCTGGTCCGGGAGCGCCCCCCCACGCGCAAGCCGATCCCCGAACCGACCCAGTGCCCCGTCTGTCACAGCCCGGTACGCCGGCGCCGCAACACCGGCGGCAACGAGGGTGCCATCATCGAATGCGAAAACGACGATTGTTCGGCGCGCTCGGTCGGCAAGCTCAAGCGCTGGATCAAGAGCCTCGATCTGGTCGGGATCGGCGACGTCGTGCGCCACGCCCTAGTCGAACAGATGGGCATCGAGGACGCCGGGGGGCTGTACCGACTCAAAGACGATCCCGCGGCCCTTTCGCGGTTGGTGATCAATCCGGACAAGGACCTGAAGCTCGGCGAGAAACGAGCCACGACGATCATCGAAGCGATCGAGCGCACGCGTCAGCTGACGCTGGTGCAGTTCCTCGGTTCATTGGGCATCGACCGGCTCGGAACGCGCCGTGTGGAGTTGATGATCCTCGCTGCCGGGGGGCAGCTCGACACCCTCGAGGATTGGCTCGGACCGAAGCTGCGCGACCCGCAGTTCGCCGCCACGGTCGGTGTCCCGACCGTCGGGGCGGCCATCGCCGATAGCATTGCGGGACAGCGAGACGTGATCGATCACCTGTTGAACGCCGGCGTGGTCATCACCGAAACGGGTGTCACCGCACCGCCCCAAAGCGAAACTGGGCAGACGTCTGCAGAGCCCTCGCTGTGCATCACCGGCAAGCTCCCCAGCGGCAAGAAGAAGAAAGACTATTCCGAGCCGCTGTCGGCGCTGGGGGTGAAACTCGTCGATACCGTTAGCGAAGGGCTCACGTACCTCGTTCTGGCCGATCCCGATTCCGCCAGTGCGAAGGCGAAGAAGGCGCGCAAGCTCGGCGTCAGGTTGCTGTCTGAGGAAATGCTCCAGAAATGGCTCGAAGCCGGGACGAGTGCTCCAGCTTGAACACGCGGCTGCGTAAATCGCCGTCAACCGACCGCTCGGGCGCGAGCTGGCTCCGTGTCGAACGCGCAGGCGTGTTCAAACCGGCGACCGCTTGCTTCATGCGTGGAAAATTTCGTCATTTCGCGCGCGCGCACAATCTGCCCAGAACGCATCCGTTGCTAGACCAGGGTCGCCGAGTGGTGTAATCCGTCCCACCAGCCATGGACGCGAACGTACAAACCTCGATACCAGCCCCTGAAGCGAGTGATTCCAGCGACGTGCAAGCCGCTCTGCAAGCCGCGAGCAACCTTTGGGAACAAGACCCTCGGGAGGCCCTGCGCTGGTTGCGCAAAGCAGCCGAGGGCGCCGCCGACGCCGGAGACGACCTGCGCAGTGTTAAGCTAGCGCGCGCCGCAGCAGATCTGCGCAGCGCCGCCAACATTCAGGCCTCGTTTCCGCCACCGGGCTCGGCCGTTCCCAGCGCTCCGGCACCCAATGGCAGCGCAGCGTCAGCCCCTACAGCCAGCGCTCCGGCGGCCTCGGCCCCGACCGCCAGCGCCCCCAATGCTGCAGAGGTGCCGCCAGCGCCCGCATTCAACAACCAGAACCCAGCCCAGACTGTCCCTGCAACACCCGCTGCGGCAGCAGCGGCGGCACTCCAGCAGGCGTCCCACGCCGCGCAGCAGGCCGGCCCCGCTGGGCTGGCCAACGTGAACCAGACGCCTGCCGTGCAGCAAGAGGCACCGGTGCAACAGGCCGCTGCGGAAGCCGCGGTAGCAGCGCAGCAGGCGGCTCAAGCCGCGGCAGCAGCGGCTCAGCAGGCGGCGGCAGAGCGTGCTGCCGCCGAACGCGCCGCGGTCGAGCAAGCGGCCCAAGCTGCTGCCGAGCAGGCAGCGGCTCAGCAGGCAGCGGCTCAGCAGGCAGCAGCGGAGCAGGCAGCAGCGGAGCAGGCGGCTCAACAAGCCGAGGACCGCGCCCCGATCTCGACCCCCAGTGGTCCTTCCTTCGTGAGCCACCGCACCGTCCGCGTCGCGCTCAGCCCAGCACCAACCGGTGAGGGGATTTTCAGCGTGCATCCCCTCGCCGAAGGCGAGACGGCCCAGCCCGGCTGGAAAGAAGTGCTGCTCGTGGCGCTCGACCCGGGCGAGCGCATGTTCCCGGGTCGCGACTGATCCAACGACTGATCCAACGACGCCTGCGGTTCGAGGCGCCGCCACCGCTGGGCAGCCCACTTTCGCCAGTTTCGCCCCCAGCGGTGGACGGTGCTATGAACGCCACGCCATGCACACCGTCCGAGGAAGGCCATGACGTGCTTTCGTCCCTGCATCGATCTGCACGCCGGTAAGGTGAAGCAGATCGTCGGCGGCACGCTGCTCGACGCCGGGCCCGGGCCGCGCACGAACTTCGAATCCGAGCAACCCCCCGAGTACTACGCCGACCTGTATCGCCGCGACGGTCTGGAAGGCGGCCACGTGATTGCGCTCGGCCCGGGCAACGAGCAGGCGGCGCAAGCCGCGCTCGCGGCGTGGCCGGGTGGCATGCAATTCGGCGGAGGCGTCAACCCGAGCAATGCTCGGCGTTGGCTCGACGCCGGAGCATCCAAAGTCATCGTCACGAGTTACCTATTCGAAGACGGGCAACTCAGTCAGCGCAAACTCGATGAACTGGCTCAGGTAGTACCTCCTCAGCAGCTGGTCATCGATCTGAGCTGCCGTCGGCGCGGCGAGGGCTGGTTCGTCGCGACGCAGCGCTGGCAAGTCGTCACCGACGCCGCGGTCAACGCCGAACTGCTGCAGCACTTGGCCAACTACTGTTCGGAATTCTTGGTGCACGCCGCTGACGTCGAAGGTCTGTGCCAGGGCATCGACGAGCCGCTCGTGCAACGGCTCGGTGACGTCTCGCCGCTGCCGTGTACCTACGCGGGCGGCGCCAAATCTCTGGACGATTTGAGCCGAGTACGGCAGCTGAGCGCCGGGCGTGTCGACCTGACCTACGGCAGCGCACTGGACATCTTCGGTGGAACCCTCGTTCGCTACGCGGACTGCGTCGCGTTCAATCACGCCTCGCCGCCACCCGCTACGTGAACCCGATGCGGCACCGTTGATCGATACGGGGTCCGCGGCGCACGAGTCGCCCCGCCTCGGCGTCGACGACCAGCTCGAGAAGCGATGAGTCGCGACGTCAGCGCCTCGACCCAAATCCAACGCCACTACTCGCACGACGCGCGAAGGCGCATGCCCAATCAGAGGTTCATTGACCGATTTGCGGCGCTTCGTGGGCCTGAGCCGTGGCGAGAAAAACAGCGACGTCCTGGCCGGCACTCGGCACTTCGAACGCGACGAAGTGTCCGTTGGCATCGGCGGCCGGCCCGTACTGACGGACGCCGGCAGTGATCGGCTCGTTGTCGTTGGTCAGGTTGCCCATCAACGGGAAGGACTCGCTCGGAACGCCGAGCGTTTCAGCGCCCTCGGCGCTTGGATCCGGCTGCACGATGGCCAGGCCTGCCGCGATACCGAAGCTCTGCTGAGCGATCCCGGGGGAGTAGCCGTCTGCGACGCCGTAAACCTGAAACACGTGGGTCGCCGACGTCTGGGGGGCTTTGGCGAGGAACTTGGCGTGGTGCAGCGGGTCTGCGGGATCGACCAGGTGTTGCACGAGTGAGAGGGCCGGGTGGAACTGCCCACCGAAGACCAGATCGCCGTCCTGCCCCGGATCGAACACCGCCGAAGCGACGGCCTGAGGGATCAGCTCCGGATCCTTGCGCAGCAAGAGCGTCTGCAAGAAGCCGGCGCCCAAACCCGAGAACACGGCCGCGGTGATGTCGTCCGTGTACGGAAGCGCGATCGCTGCTTGCATCGCCCCTTGCGAGTGCCCCCAGAACATCACACGACTGGTGTCGAAGAGCAGCTGTCCGCCGTCGGTGGACGGCACTTGCAGCACCTTGGCGAAACGCGCCATCGACAGCACGTCGACGCCGCCCTGCAACGACGTGCCGAGGGTGCCGACGGGGTTGAGGAAATTGAACAGCAACAGCTCGGGGTCGCTGCCACTGGCAGTCGGGTCGTTGCCGCGCCGCGGTCCGTGTTGCACGCCGTCGTAGCCGAGCACGGCAAACGCGACGACTTGACCGTCGACGTCGACGCCGCGGGAAAGCCGCCCAGCGACTTCTTCGCGCACGTGACTGCGGAACGACCCGCCCGCGCCGTGAGCGGTGAGCACGACGGGAAAGCCGTCGGCAGGGGCGGGGTAGTTCGGAACGGTCAACGACATACACACGTTCTCGGTTCGGACCGACGTCGTCGTGTTTATCTGTCCCCCACCAGCAAAGTACGGCGGATCACCTTCCTGGAAGATCGGCAGCTCGACCAGAGCGTGATACTCGGTGTAGTCCGGCGTCGGGGCGCCGCATTGGCGATTGCCCGTAGCGTCGGGACAAGGCGAGGGGGTGACGCCGTCGCAACGCGTCCACGCGCTGCTCGCTGGGGCCGGCAAGGCCGCCACCTGCTCCGACAACTCGAGCAGCGGATCGCGCACGTTGCCGACGGTGAACACCGTTGCGTTCAGAATGCCCTCCGCCCCGATCGTGGCGTACTCGAAGTAGTCACGCAGCGGGGCAAACTTGGTGTGCAGGCTCGCCAACACGCCGTCGGCCGGCGCCTCTGCCCCCAAGACCGCCTGCAGTTGCTCGGAAGGCACGACCTCGAGCCCGTCGGCGGTGAGCACCCCTTGCTCGATCCAAGCGGCGTAGGTGTGACCGGGCAACAGTGCGTGCCCAGGTGCGGGGCGTGCCGCCAACGCGTTGTGACAGAGGTACTTGCCGCTCGACGGCGAGTACAGCAACTTGAGCGGGGGGCTCGACGTTTGCTCGGGGTCGGTGATGTCGAGCAGGTGAAATCGTTGTACCAGCGTGTCGAAGTCGACCTTGCCGGAGAACCGGAAGTAGATCGTCGGCGATGCACTGAAGCCATCCGCCGTCTGCTCGACGGCGGTGACGAAGTTCTCGGCGATGGCGGTGACCGCAGGGAAGCCATCGAGCGTCAGCTGGCCGGAGTTGGCGTAGAAGTCGTTGGGGTAGGGCAACCGGAAGAAGTCGTCCAGTTGGGCTCCCTCGGCGCCGGGAACCTCGAAGAACGCTCGCAAACGCCCCGTTGCCGCTTCGGAGCAATGCACGCCGGGGACTGCTCCGGTTGGTGTCGGAGCGGTGCCGCCAGTCGAAGGTGTCGACGACGGTTCGGCGGGCCCGGTCCCGTCCGGGGATGGCCCCACGCTCGGATCCGGCGCAGTGTCGGTCGGCGACGTGTTCGTCGCAGCCGGTTGGTCTCCCGTCGCCGTCGCGCTGGGCATGTCACCGGCATCGTTGTCGAGCGCCGTGTCGGCGTTCTCAAAGCGTTCACCAGTGCAGCCCACACTCCACGTCAGTGCCGCAAGGCCCACGTACGTAACCGACCGACCAAGTTTGACCACGGTTTGCGTACTAGAACACAACCGCGCAGCGTTGAGCTCGCAAAATCGCCCCGACCCCCGGCGGGGTCGCAACGCTGCAGCGGCGACGCGCCGCGTGCGCGAGGCGACGGAGCTTATGTGAAGCAAAGACATACTGCGATCATACTAGTCGCGATCCGGCGGCTGCGCGACGAATGGAGTGGCCTCGCGCTCTCCTCAATTGGTACATCAGCACGCACAACCTACAATCAGGACGCAGCCCAGCACCGGACCGTTCACACTGATGGTTCATTCGAGGCCCCCAAGACGGCCGTATCGACACTTTGTGCCCACGTTCTGCGGTGTGTGCAGCGCGCATTGTAGGATAACCGAACACCATGTCGAACCTTCTACCCAGGCCGGCTCGAGTCTCGACGCCGCAGCAGACATCGCACGCCGTAGGCGTCCAGCACCCAACGCCTGCGCACGGGCAACGTCAGGCGAAAACCGATGCGCGTGCCCTGCCACGACTGCGCCGCACGTCGCAGTTGCTCTCGGCCTGCACTCTCGTCGCCGCCTGCAGCAGCGGCGGCGCCGAACGCGGTGCGACCGGATCGACCCCCACCGGCACCACCCCCGCCTTGCCGTCACCACCGTCACCGATGCCCGGCGGGTCGCTGGCCATCACCGCGGGCTACCTACCCACCACGGTCAGCGTTGCCGACGCTCAGGCGGCTTACGAAGCCTTCAAGAGTGGTTACCTCGAATCGTGTGGCGAGAGCTACCGCGTGCGCTCCGACGACCCGAGCTTCACGGTATCGGAGGGTATCGGCTATGGAATGCTGTTGG
>QJWJ01000387.1 GCA_003235365.1 Deltaproteobacteria bacterium | reverse complement strand
CGCTCACCGAAGAGCTGCTTGCCGATGGCGAGGAACTGGTCACTGCTGATCGTTTGCATGCCTTATCCCTTCACGATCGTGATGCGCTCTGCGGCGCGAGTTATTCCCGTGTAGAGCCAGCGCCGCGCGTCTTCACGAAACGCTGCGGACTCGTCGAATAGCAAGACGTTGTCGAATTGGGAGCCCTGCGACTTGTGGACCGTGATGGCGTGGCCGAAGGTGAATTCCTGGAGCCCGCGTCGGGACGACCAATCGAGCGTGTCTTCGAGCCCTTCGAAGAACTGCGGAGGAACCGCAACGCCCTTCGTGCGCTTCGGGTCTGCCTCGTCGGCGACTTTCAGCTTCAATGCGGACTGCGGCCTCTTGCCAGGCTTGCACGAGACCGTGGTCCACATACCGCCGTTGAGCAACCCCAGCTTGCGCTCGTTGCGTAGACAGATCAGCCGTTCGCCCTCGACTGGGTACCGTGAGGTTTTGGCGTATCCACGCAGCTGGCGCACCTGTTGGTTGACGTGCTCCCGGGTGCGGTTGCGACCCACCAGTATCTGGTCGGCGGCGAGCAGTTCCGCGTCAGCGAGCTCGGCCCGGTTGATGATGCGCGCGGTTCGGTGGTCGCCATACGGCAATACGCGCCCCTCGCGAACGTCCATCGACAGCCTGATGATGGGGTTGTCCAGCGCCTGACGATGGATCTCGGTGAGCAGGATGTCTGGCTGGCACTCGGTGAACATGCCTGTGCCCTTGACCGGCGGGAGCTGGAACGGGTCGCCAAGCACCAGGACCCGCCTACCGAAAGAGAGCAGGTCGCGAGCAAGCTCGTCGCCCACCATCGAACATTCATCGAGTACCACCAGGCCTGCGTCCCGCACCTTGCTCGCTGGGTCGAGAGCGAACTGAGGTTGTCCACCGGGGGCGTCCTCCACAGGCGTGTAGATTGCGCTGTGGATTGTAGATGCTCCAGTGCACCCCTTCGTGCGCATGACGAGTGCGGCCTTGCCGGTGAACGCCATGAACATGACGTTGCGGATGTCCTTTGCCAGGTGAACAGCAAGCGTGGACTTGCCGGAGCCGGCAAAACCGAAAAGCCGAAACACCTGCGGGCCGCGCTTGTCATTCAGCCACGAGGCGACGGCCTTCAGGGCCTGGTCTTGTTGGGGCGACCACTTCACGGTGTCCCCATGTAGTAGGCGGCAAGGATGAACGCCGCTGCACCGACCAGGAAGAGAGCAATCTGGATGGGCGAGGGTGAATCTGTATTGGTCACTTGCGCCCCTTCCGAGGCCTGGCGGTAGCCAGGCCCAGCGACTTCTTGATCTCGTGCACGGTCGGGTAGCTCACACCGTGCTTGCGTTGGCACTCGGTGCCCGTCACGCCGGCTTTCAGGTCGCGGATGATGGCCTGGCGCTCTTTGGTGGACAGGCGCTTGCCAGAACCGCGGACGCTGGGGCGATCCTTGATGTCGTCCACCGTGAACGACGGTCCAGGTGCCGCGTATGCCACGACGGCGCCCCGTGAGATGGGGCGGATGGCCCTACCGATCACGACCCCCGCCGATTCAGCGATTGCGTGGGCCAATGCCTGTGGCGACTCGAACCCCAGCTCGGTGTGTAGATTGGCCAGAGCCTTGCGGCGGGTTGCGTTGGCTTGTTTGATTGTTTCGATTGCGTTCATGTGGTTCCTCCTGTGTTTGCTTTGGGTTTACTCGTCCCCGTTAGGCCCTTCGCTGGGCCCGTCATAGGTTGCGTGGTATCCGCGGTGGAGCCTGCGCATGGGCGGGGTCAGCCGAAGCGGTTTGCGCGTTAGCTCGGGGTTGTCCTTCGGCTGAACGCAGTCGCCGCAGCGCTGATCGCGAATCTCGATACGGCTTTCGTGGAAAGGCTCATTGCATCCGAGGCAACGAGGTGGGGCCGGGGCCGGCTTCGGCGCGGGTGGCGGCAGATCCGTACCGCCGTTGCACTTGGGGCACGTCCCCTGCTCGGGGCCGGTTACGCCGCTATCGTTGCATGCGTCGCAGTACTCGGCGTCAACCACTTCGCCGGCGCTCGGCGCGGGTGGGGTGATGCGGCGGTCGAATATGTAACCCGACCCGGGCTGACGATGTTGGCACGAGGCAGGCAGGTGCCCACTGCCCACAATGAACGGCCCACGCTTGTTCCATTCTGGAAAGTCCCGGTACAGCACCACATCACCATCGCCCAAGTCCTCACCACGAATATTGGTCTCCCATTCCGACCCGTCAGGATGGCAGACGATGTTCAGCGGGTTAGGCTTGTGCTGCTCAGTTGGCGGGGTGACTTGGCGGTCGAAGGTTTCGTACTCGTAGAAAGTCCAGTCGTTGTCTTCCGCGTCATCATCGTTGCCGCGGGCAACCGCGCAGCCCCTGTCAGTGCTGCTGTGCACCGAGGTCACTGTGAACGGCCCCCATCTGTTCTGATTCCTAGGTGTCACAAGAGACGACTCGCGGACCTTTACCACGTCCCCGACTTGCAGTTGGTCACCAGGCACACCCAGCTCCCACTCGCTGCCATCGGCATCTGGCGCGATGAGGATGGTGACGGGGAGTTTTCCGTTGTAGCCAGTGTTGAAGCACACGCCATCTACGGTAAAGCTGCGT
>QJWJ01000260.1 GCA_003235365.1 Deltaproteobacteria bacterium | reverse complement strand
GAGCCGACGGCTACGGAGTGGCAGCTGTGGCAGGCGCTGCGCAACGGTCAGCTTGGCGTGGCGTTCCGTCGGCAGGTGGTGCTGCAAGGCTACATCACAGATTTCTACGCCAGCTCTTCGGGGCTGATCGTAGAGGTAGACGGCAGCTGGCACAGCCAGCGCCCCGCGAAGGACGCTCGCCGTGACCGCGTGCTGGCATCCGCGGGCTACCGCGTGCTGCGCGTCACCGCCGCCGAAGTGCAGCACGCGCTTCCCGCCGTTGTTGCTCGCATCCGCGCCGCCCTGTGACCCGCGGCCAGCGAAGCGAGGCCGCAGACGTCCCCTGGTCTTGGATCGACGCGGAAGCGAAGCGCGGCACGCCCGGTACGATTCGCGCCAAAAAGCGAGCGTCGCAGACGCGAGCGTTTGCCCTGAAGCGCACCGGACGCAAAAAAGCCCAGCCTGTTGGCTGGGCTTTTGCGCGCCCGGTACGATTCGAACGTACGACCTTCGGTTCCGTAGACCGACGCTCTATCCAGCTGAGCTACGGGCGCGTGGGGGGCGAGTGCATACCACGAGTTGCAGGAAGTGGGATGGAAATGTGCATGTGGAGGTACTTCCCCGGATTTCCGCCCGTTCTGATGCTTTCGGCGCGCGGGTGGGGAAGGGGAAGGAGGGGTGCGGTTTGGCCTCTCTCGGTTTTGCTATGAAGTCGATGCGGACTGGTTTGCCAAGTATGACAGCAAGATCCGGCTCGACTTTGCGCAGCGCCTACTCGAACACGGTCGAGAGCCGCAACATGTGGAATTCGTGTGACAATCGGCGCGGCCCAGGAAGCTGGCACGGCGCGTGCTTAAACGACTCTCGAGCTTCACTTACTCACTTCGCTTATCGCTTGTCTGACTAGACCCCCCTTTGAGTAGCCCCTTAGCTTAGCGACTTAACTCCTCTTTTTCCTTGGCTTGTCGGCAACTCCGGTTCGGAGCCCCGTTCGTCGGCTCCCATCGCTTGGCTTCCTAGTTCTTCGCTTTTCTTCGTCGTTTCGCTTGGTTATTGCTCAGTTACTGCTTGGTTGCTTACCGCCGTTACTTCAGGCGCGGTTTCTTCTCTTCAGACTTGGCGTAGTTAGCTTGACCTGCCGCGTGCTTGGCCTAATCGAAGCTCACTTCCTCCTGGCCTAGCTTCGGCAACACCGCCTCAGCGGATCGGCGTCGCGTTAGGGGAACGCGACGCCCGGAGGTGTCTGACACCTCCAAACACGCTTGCTTGGAAGTAACAATCTGTTGACCAACCGCCGACGCGGGCCGCGAAGTGCCCTCGTCAGTGTGGTTCGGGGGCGCGTATCGCTCGGTTTCGAGTGAGTCCCCGCGGCGCGTGGTTTCGCGTGCGCCCCCGACATCTGTAGCTTGGCTTGGACTCCAGCGGCGGACTTCGCCGTGCGCGCTCAGCCTCACTCCCGCGGCGGACCGAACACTCCATCGCTCGTCGCTTGTGAGTGGCACTCGGCGCAGCTGTGGTCGCGTGAACCCCGCGCCGCGACGGAACGCGACCGTCCTGTCACGGGATCCCCTGTCTGAGAGGGGGTGGATGAGTCGTACTCGATGACCCCATCGTCGGATACGACCAAGTACCGCCATCCCTCTGTCTGGCGTTCCATCACGTACAGCACACCCTTGGCGATGGCGGGTGGTACGACCGAATCAGGGGAACCACGTTCGACCCCCAGGTGCTCTTCGACCAGGCTCGTACCGACCGGCCATTGGTTTCCGCGACTCCAGTCGAGATACGCCTGCATCATCGACTCCGGCACGCGCACGCGCGCTGCGATGTGGTCTGTCCCGTGCCCAACACTTTCGAATTCGGCGCCAATCGGCCACGAGTTGGCGGTTTCCCAGAGTGTCCACCGCGGGCGATGGGGGTCGCTGGGTGATGTCGGTTCGGGCGCTTTCACTTCTGTCGGAAGCTGTCGGCTGTAACCCGGGACGTGTGCCGGGGGCTGGGCTTGGCAGCTGCACAGGGCGACAAGCGCTGCCAACTTCGGTGCCCCGCGCAACATGTGCTAGAACGTGCCGTGTTGATTCGGCGCGTGCAAGAGGGCGTTTGGCGAGCGCCGAAAGGGGCGGCGGTGGTGACGGTGCGGCGAGTGGCGCCACTTGCCTGGCTCGCAGCGTTCATCACGGCGAGCGTGTTGGCGTGCGCGCCTCAGATCGCGCCGGCAACTGCTGTGGTGGATCCCGATTCGAAGGGTCGTACGCCGGAGGAACACGCTGCTGCTCAACGGGCGAACCAGGCGGAGCTGGGTGCCGAGTACCCAGCTGACCACGATCACGACGGCGCCGAGCACTTGCTCGAGAGTTCACCGCCGGCTGGCCTCGACAGTCTGCACGTCGACCCGCCGCACGGCGCAACCCCCAACGACGAGGGCGGCTCCGCGGCTCGCAGTGACAAGCCGTGGATGGGGATCGAGATGCGCCACACCGAGCACGATGGAGTCATCGTAGAAGGCGTGTTTCCGGGGTCGCCTGCGGCCTCGGCGGGACTGCAGTCGGGAGACCAGCTGCTGGTTGTGGGCGATCAGGCAATTGCGCGGCCGGTGGATGTGGTGGTCGCCGTGCAGGCCCTCAGCGTCGGCCAATCCGTGACGGTGAAGATGATGCGCGCTGGTCAGCCGCGCTTTGCGCGCTTGGTGCTCGTGCCCAAGCCCGATTCGGAAGACTTGATGCGTTCGCTCTACGTCGGGCGCCCGGCTCCGAGCATCAGTACGTTAAAGACCGTGCAAGGGAGCGTGGTGCCGAGCTTCGAGCAGTTGCGCGGCAAGCCGGTGGTGCTCGAGTTCTGGGCGACGTGGTGTGTGGCTTGTCGAGCGCTGGCGCCGACGCTCAATCGTTGGCACGACGAGTTGTCCCCCATGGGCGTGCGAGTGATGGCGGTGACCGCCGAGGCGTACGAAGACGTCGCTCTGGCGTTGCCTCAACTCGACATGCGTTACTCCGTGTTCGTCGACGCGACGGGAGAAGTGATCATGGGCTACCGCGCCTCGGCGCTCCCCACGGTGTTTCTCGTCGACGGTACGGGCGTCGTGCGCGACGTGATGGTCGGATTCGATCCTCGGCAGCTCGAGGGCTTCCGACAGAAGCTCGGCGAGTTGGCGCGCGCTGGGTCGAAGCCCTGACGCCGCGTGGTTCGGCGCTTTGGCCGGGTGCGTCGGGCGAGCGGCCCCAACCCGCGGCGGGACGTAGGCTCTTTCGCACCCGTAACTTCCTCGGGCGCGGCGTTCAGCGTTCAACAAAGCGGGTGTTCCGAGCCCTCAACAGTGGCATTCTGCCTTGTCGGGAGGCGCCGACGACGGCGCGGCGAGACCCTCGGCAATCGGCATGGACAGCAAGCACCTGAGCGAACTCATCGAGCGCACGCACCAAGGCGGCGCACAGAAGTACCATCAGCAGAACGCCGATCGCGGCAAGCTGTTCGCGCGCGACCGGCTTGCGCTGTTGCTCGACGACGGCAGTTTCGTCGAGGATGCACTACTCGCCAACGCCCAGGCTGGCGACTTGCCCGCTGACGGTGTGATCACCGGGCTCGGCAACATCGCCGGACGACGAGTCGCGGTGATGGCCAACGACTCGACCGTGAAAGCCGGCTCCTGGGGGCGCCGCACGGTTGAGAAGATCCTTCGGTTACAAGAGACGGCTCGGTCACTGTCGTGTCCGCTGCTGTACTTGGTCGACTCTGCCGGAGCGCGCATCACCGATCAAGTCGAGATGTTTCCGGGCCGGCGCGGCGCTGGGCGCATCTTCTACAATCAGGTTTCGCTCAGCGGCGTGGTGCCTCAGGTGTGCCTGCTGTTCGGGCCGTCGGCGGCGGGGGGGGCCTACATTCCGGCGTTTTGCGACGTGCTGGTGATGGTCGACAAGAACGCGAGCATGTACCTCGGCTCGCCGCGCATGGCCGAGATGGTGATCGGCGAAAAGGTTTCGCTCGAGGACATGGGTGGGGCCAAGATGCACACCACCAATTCGGGCGTCGGTGACGTGTTGGTCAAGACCGAGCAAGAGGCGATCGCCTTTGCCCAGCAGTACCTGAGCTACTTGCCGCAACATCAAGGCGAACCACCGCCGGTTTTCGACGCCAAGCCCGTCGCTGGCGGCCTGAAGCCGCTCGAAGAAATCGTCATCCGCGACGAGAACAAACCCTTCGACATGCAGCAGGTGATTGATCACGTGGTCGACGAGGGCAGCTTTCTGGAGCTCAAGCGTCGCTTTGCCAAAGAACTCATCACGGGCCTGGCGCGTATCGACGGCCGCGTCGTCGGCATCGTCGCCAACCAGCCGAAATACCTGGGCGGCGTGTTGTTCGTGGACAGCGCCGACAAGGCCGCGCGTTTCGTCCAGCTGTGCAATGCGTTCAACGTTCCGCTGTTGTTCCTGGCCGACGTCCCCGGTTTCATGATCGGCTCGAAAGTGGAGAAGCAGGGCATCATCCGGGCAGGGGCGAAAATGGTCGCTGCGGTCAGCATGGCGACCGTCCCGAAGATCAGCGTCGTGGTGCGCAAGGCCTACGGGGCTGGTCTGTACGCGATGTGCGGCCCAGCCTTCGAACCCGACGCGTGCTTGGCGCTGCCCACGGCGTCGATTGCCGTGATGGGTCCCCAGGCCGCGGTGAACGCTGTGTTCTACAATCGCATCCAGGCGGTGCCCGAGGGGCCCGAACGCGACCAGCTGGTCGCCGAGTTGCGCGCCGAATACGAACGCGACATCGATCTCGAGAAGCTCGCCAGCGAAATGGTCATCGACGACGTGATCGCCTTCGATTCGCTTCGCCCCGAGCTATGCCGGCGTTTTGCCCAATACGCCGCCAAGCGTCGCGACGAGGTGACTCGCAAACACTTGGTGATGCCCATGTAGCGCCGGGCGCTTCAATGCCGTCGACTGCTTGTTTTACTGCACGCTTGTTGCACCGTTCACTCTTCTCATCCATGTTTCCCTCTTTGCTTTCTCGCAGGCGTAACACCACTGGCAAACACTCCACTCGCGTGAACCGAGTGAAATCGCCGCGCTCGTCAGCTTGGTTGGTTTGGGTTGGGGCTCTGTGTGCGTCATCAGTCGTGCATCACGCAGGGCGAGCTCGCGCGGAACTCGAGGTGACCTCGCTGTTGCGGACCCATCCCCGGATCGTCGATGCGTTGCAGCGCGCCAGTGCCCATTCGAGTTTCACGCTGCGTCATGACGTGGCCGCGACGCACCACGTGTTGCCGAGCGCGCGGCGCATCAGTCCAAATTGGAGCGTGCCGCGCACGATAGACGTGCTGGCCCCGACGCCCGAATTCTTCGCGGAGCTGTATCAGCCGGACGTCGGTACCGTGTTGCGACGTGGCGCTGCAGGCGCGTTGCGAAAGGTATCGCCGACTGACGATTGGAGCAGTCCTTCTCTGGATTCGGCTGCGCCCAACGACGCAGGCGCACGTGTGTTTTGGTCGCCGTCCAAGCGGCTGTTGCTCGACGCGGCGACGGGTTGGATTGGCGTGCCGCAGTATCATGAGCAAGCCGAGAGTCTCGGCTTGCCCGCGGGCACCGGCAACGGGGTCGTGATCGGCATCGTCGACAGCGGCGTCGACTTTACGCATCCAGATTTGCAGAACCCCGACGGCACGACTCGCGTTGCTTGGTTCATCGACTTCGGCGACGAACCCCACGGGATCTTCCCTGAGCTCGAGGACGAGTACGGCTGCACCGGCGAGGGAGACGACGATTTCGCGTGCGGTATCCTTTCGGCGTCGCAGATCGACTCGATGATCGCGGGGCGTACGGTGCTGGCGCCGGGCGGAGGCGAGATCCGCATGGCAACGGATCGTTTGGGTCACGGTACACACGTCGCCTCGCTGGCCGCTGGTAACGGCAGCGTCGACGCTCGCTTTGCGGGCGTGGCACCCGAGGCCACCTTGATCGTTGCCCGTGTTGCGTCGGTGAGCGCTGCAGTGAGCGACGTGGGGGTGTTGCTCGCGACGCGTTTCGTCTACGACATGGCCGACCAGCTCGGCATGCCGGCAGTGGTGAATCTGAGCCTCGGCGGCGACTTCGGTCCTCACGATGGTCAGTCGAGCGTTGCCCAGGCCTTGTCGGAGTTGGTCGAGCCCGAAGGGCGCGCGATGGTCGTCGCGGCGGGCAACAGCGGTAGCCTGTATTCCGTCGAAGGCACGTCCGAGCCCAACCCATTTGGCATTCACACGCGCGTTTCCGTTCCCGAAGACACGACGGCTCGCGTACCGTTGTTGCTCCCGACGAGTGGCCGGCGACTCGACGGCGGTGCTTACATTTGGATCTCGGCGCGCGCCGGCGATCAGATCGCCGTAGGCGTCGAGACGAGCGGTGGCGAGCAAATCGTCAAACCGGTACTCCCCGGGGACGCAGACTTGCAAGAGCTGGGCGACTTGGAATTCATCGTCGTCAATCAGGTCCTGCTCGACGACGTGGAGGGGGCGGAAGATTTACAGGTCGGCGCAGGCGTCGTGATTGACGGCACTTTCGAACGAGGACAGTCGTTCAACATCACCCTGGGCGGCGTGGGGAACGTTGGGCTGTGGGTCCAGGCTGAAGGAGATCTCAGCCCCGAGCTGAGTGAAGGCGCTCTGTTCCCTGGAGCGACGCGGGCCGGCACGATCACCATCCCCGCGGCGGCTCCCGAGTTGTTGGCGGTTGGCGCAACCGTCAATCGTACGTCGTGGCAAAGCCGCGACGACGGTCGCGTGAATCTGCTCGACGTCGGTACCGAGTTGGCGTTGCAGACGAGCAGCCCAGCCTTCTTCAGTTCCAACGGTCCGAACCAAGACGGCGACATCAAGCCGGACATCCTGGCGCCCGGGGTCGCCGTAGTCGGCGCGATGTCGAAGGCGGCGGATCCCGTCGTGGATGGAGAAGTCAATCCGATCAGCATCTTCGCGCTGGCACCGCTTTGCGACGATTCACACTCGTGCGCGGTGGTGGACGACTACTACGCGGTGACGCTGGGCACCAGTATGGCTTCCCCCATCGCCGCTGGCGCGGTCGCCTTGATGCTCGAGCACAATCCCAAGCTCACGCAAGCTCAGTTGATGCGCTTCGTTCATGCTGGCGCTGCGCGTTTGCCGGCCCATTCACGCGATCTGCCGGAGGCTGCACCAGGATTGCTCGACGTCGCTGCCAACGCTCGCGCGATGGCAACCGCCGACGCCGAACTCGACTTGGGGCAGCCGGCAGCGGGTCAGAGCTGGCTCGCGTTCAGCGAGGAGTTCGCCCGGCCCGATCCGTCTTGGAAGATCAATGCTCGACTGCACCTGCGCGACTCGGAAGGCCAACTGGCGGACGCCAACGCCGACGATGTTGCTGTGAAGGTTCAGCACGGCAGAGTCGTGGGCAAGCCCAGGCGCGTCGCCCCGGGGTTGATCGAGTTTGTCGTCGCCGCCGACGCAGACAGTCTCGGCAACGACTTGGGGGTCAGCGTGGATCTCGCCGGCAAGTCGCTCACCGACGGCGAGTTGGCCATCGACGTCGAACCGCACGTCGGGAGCATGCCGCCCGCCAAGGAGAGTTGCGCAATGGGTGCGGGGGATGCGCATCGCCAGTGGGGTGCGTGGGTTGCGCTGGTGCTTGGGGCCGCGATGTTCCGCAGGCGCAACCCGACACAGGCACGTCGATCGCGCTGAGAATCGGCGCTCGCATTGGTACAGCGTCTCTCGACGAGCGAGGGATCATGGACTCGGAAACGCAGCGGGATCTCGAAGCAGTTCCCACAGGAAGGTTTTTGGCGCTTCCGGGTTGCCTCCAGAAACGAACCAACAGCAACCGGCCGCGTCGTGCTTGAGCACCACCGTCCCGTCTTCGCCGATGCCGTCGTACGCAACGCGTTGCACGTTGCCAAAATCGGGCAGTGCGAACACCGCGAGCGTAGCTTGGTCCGCGCCGAAGTCTCCGACGACCACCTCGTGTTTGCTTTTTACCCAGTCGCCGAAGGGGTTTGCCGGAAGCTCGGCGAGTTGCGAGTCCGGGACGTCCTCGTCCTGGTCGTAGTAGTTGCTGACCTGCATGAACCGAAGGCGCTGCGCGACGATGTTTCCCGCCCACACGTCTTGCTCACCGTTGGGCGCACCCATGATGCAGCCTTCGGCCGTCTCCGATCCCAGGGTCGCCACGACGTATGTCCGGTCGGCGATGCTCGGCTCCAACAGGTACGCATCTGCAATCTCGGTGAGTTTGCTGGCTGTGATCACGACCAACGGCAAGTCGGCGGAACCGTGCTGCATCGCCATGTCGATGATGTATCGAGCGGCATCGGAATCGTTTGGTGAAGTGGAGTCGATGTTGCCGTCTTCGGGGCGCACCAAGGCTTCATCGACACTCCTGACGAAGGTCGGCACGTTCTTCATCCCACTCGCGGTGGCAGCATCCAGCAGTCCCTGCCAGCCCTCGACATTCTCGTCGATCGCTTCGTGGTAGGCGGTCGTGTTTACGACCACACCGACGACGTCGATGCGCCCTGTGGACGCCGCGAGTAGCGCCATCTCACCGAACCAGCTGTCGT